>CAMNIA010000062.1 GCA_946540105.1 uncultured Prevotella sp.
AATGCAAAAATAACAGTCAGTTCCGCTTGCGGAATGGGAGTATAGAGCAAGTCCCCGAGTATGCTAATCATAGCTTTTTTTTGTTGATTTCCAGGTGATTATACGTCATAGGGGTGTTAATCACCCAGAAATGTCGGCTATTGACAGGTATCTTCAAACAGTGCCATCGTCGTTCAGTGGTGTTAATCACCCAGAAATGTCGGCTATTGACAGGGGGATGGGTTCCACGGCGAGAGCGCGGTGGGGTGTTAATCACCCAGAAATGTCGGCTATTGACAGGACCGTCACCAAGGACAACGCCACCGGCAGCGGTGTTAATCACCCAGAAATGTCGGCTATTGACAGGTTTAAGTCCATAGTTCTGATAAAATGATAAGGTGTTAATCACCCAGAAATGTCCGCTATTGACAGGAAAGGAGTAGAGTCGTGAGCGTCGGTAGGAGGTGTTAATCACCCAGAAATGTCGGCTATTTGAAAGTAAAATGAACGAAGTATTTGTATTGGAATTGCCTTTGCAGGTTGAGAAGTATCAGGCAGATCTCCTCAACAAGCGTTATGAGCAGCTTCGCCAGTTGTACAACTACGTGCAAGGCAAGTTGCTCAGACAATATAGGTACTTTGAGCAGATGAAAGAGTTTCAAGCCTGTAAAACATTTAAAGAGAAAAAGGATTTCTTCAGACGCCACCCTTTTCATATTGATGGTATTTTGGGTAGCAACAAGGAGCTTTATGACATTACTTTTGACGAATACGGCATTAACGGTTTCGTTGGAAAGTTGGGCAAAAAGCAGGTTAGCGCTGGGGTGACTTACGCTGACTTGGGCATTACCTCAACACTTTTAGACAGGTTGTCGCTTGCTGTTTGGGCTGCATGGGATAAGATGTTCTACGACTATCATACTCAGCGTGTTACCTTTAGGAAATATGGTGAGTTGAACATCTTTGGCAGCAGGAAGAAAACAAACGGAAGCGGTAAGAAGGTCTTCTCAGGAATGGAACTCCATCTTGAGAAGATGGAGGTAGCTATTAAATTGAATGGAAAAGTTGGTAAGGCTGCTAAATTCATTACTCTACCTATCCTACACAATCCTAAGCATATTGATTATGAAATGTGGGCGCTGAAGGGCGGCTTTGACAGCGTAACTGTGCTCACTATCGTTCGTCGTTTGGTGCGCAGTCAATACAAGTACTATATACAGTTGACCATCGAGGGCGAAAAACCTCAAAAAGGCCGTAAGCTGGGCAAAGGTAACGTAGGCATCGACCTCGGTCCTACTACGGTTGCCGTAAGTGGTGTGAACGTAGTAAGCATAGACAAACTGGCCTCGAAGTGTGACGATATTCAGGAGGAGATAACCCGATTGAGCAGGAGGATAGACCGCAGTCGCAGAGCCAACAATCCACAGAACTTCAATGAGGACGGTACCATCAAGCGTGGCATCAAATTGGTTTGGAACGACTCCAATCGCTACAAAGAACTGCGCCGTGAGTTGGCTGAACTACGTCGCAAACAGGCAGCCATCCGTAAACAGCAACATATAGAAAGAGCTAACGCTTTGTTGAAAGAGGGCGATACGTTTATTGTGGAGAACAACCCCATCAGCAGTTGGACTACAAGGGCCAAAGAAACTAAGGTAAATGAGAAGACCGGTAAGATTCAGAAGAAGAAACGCTTTGGGAAATCGGTTGCCAATCATGCGCCTTCAATGTTTGTTAGCATCTTGGAAAACAAGGTGAAGTCTCTGGGTGGCGATTTAGTGAAAGTAGACACTAAGAATGCCGCCAGTCAATACGACTTTACGAATAATAGTTTCACCAAGCACGAACTGAAAGAACGTAATGTAACGCTCTCCAATGGTGACACCCACCAGCGCGACATGCTTGCGGCTTTTAACCTGCAACACTTGCAATACGATGAGAAGGATGATAAGCAGTACGATACAGAAGCCATGACGGCTGACTATGAGCGTTTTTGCCAGCTGGAGCAGGAGGAAATATTGCGCTATAAGAATAAGGTGAAGAAGGATGACCGCAGTACGATTGGAGCAGAGAAACTATGAACCAGGCTCTTCTGCGTTTCAAAACTATGGAAAATAGCTGACATCTGAAAGCTAATATAAGAGATAAGGCAGCGTTTGTGCACTATCACAGTGTATTAACTATATTTTGCAAATATTTCTGGGCTTTCGATTGGGATAGCCCAGTTATTTTTTGTACTTTTGTATTCGCTTAAAAAGCGAGTCATGGGATTGTCCAGGATTTTATAATTAAACAACAAAAACTTTAATCATAATGAACTACACAAAAGTACCAAGAAAACTGATTTATAGAGACAGAAACAGTCTGGAAGAATTCGTAGCAGACGAACCATATTCAATAAATTGGGAATTGGCTCGGTTGATGCGTCAGTATTTAATTCTCAGAAAGAAGCACAACGACTATAGAGATATTCTGCTGACAATCTTCAATGAAGCGTATTATCTGACAACGATGTTGTTGATGGACGATAACGTATTAGACAACTACTATGATTATACAACCTCGATTCTAACTCAAAGTCAGTATCCTAAAGAAACAACAAAATACATTAAAGGAATGGTTATGGCTCTCTGCTATATCTATTTGGAGACGCCAACAGCAGAAAGGCCCATGTTGGCCATAATTAGGCACTATCTGCGCGATTCTGCTAAAGAGTTTGCATACCTCGACAGTGAGGTTAGTCGCATAAAACATCCGTCAGCCAAAGAGTTTGCGCCTTTAAAGATAACAGAGGAGCTATTGGCTACCATTGACTGGAAGAAACAAACAGACGGCTTCGAGTTAGAGAGAATAAGGGAGTTCTTAGACTACTTGGGAGATACGAAGAAAGAGAAACGTCTACTCGCCAAAGTAATGTATACCCAGTTGTCACATACTGACTATCTTTCATCCATACCTTATACCGTCGACTCTTTATTGTTATCGAGATATCGAGAGTATGGAGGCCGTACTTGGGACTTTGTTGACATTCAACACGAGAAGATTAAAGATAAGAATTCTTTACTCCGATTCATAGAAGAGACAGGAACAGGGAAGATTCTGTATGAGCAGATGACGATGAAGAAACGCATACAGGATTTGGAGAAGCAGAATAAACTCTTGGAAGATAGCAATCGACAACTGAAAGAGCAGTTGTACTGTATGCAAGAGGAATGCGAGCAACAAAAAGCTAGGGTGTTGAGCCAGAAAGAGCAACAACACAGGGAGGAGCAGCTGCAGACCAGAATCAATGAGATGAGCAAGATTATCACAACGATGCAAGGCAAGGTGGGCAACAAGGCTATTCAGTTGAAATACATTGTTGAGAGTATCAAGAATAAGGCTGTCTTTGTCGGACTGAGAGAGGCATACGAATTGTTTGAAACTATTAATTCTATGTTATGCGAGGAACCTGTATGGATTGAAAATAGACATGAACTGCAGGACTTCTTTAAGGAGTGTAAGAAAAATAATAATGCCACGCAGATTATTTCTGGTGACTATGTAGTCAACAAACACGTTGACCACGAGGTGGCTAACGTTGCTGCCGGAGGTACTGGTATTCTTATGGATAAAATCAGATAAAGATGAATAAGGAAGATTTACAAGCAGCTCTTGAAGCTATTGGTAAAGGTGGAATCCATGTAGCTGGTGACTTTGTGATGGAGAAACATGTAGAGCACGAAGTGGCTAACGTTGAGACTGGCGGTATTGGTATACAAATAATCAACGGTGAAAAGACTTCACAACCGGTTTCTGACAAGAAAGAACTATCTGCAGAGCAACTTGCCAGAGCCATTGAGAATTGCCAAGAATACTTTTGGGCGAAAAGTGCCTATGCCGTATTATTTTGCCTGCTACGCGATGAATGTAAGAAAGAACTTTCGCAGGCAGGCTTTGAAAGGATGGTAGTGGCGCTTCCTTATAAGAACAAATTGGATTATGAGTGTTCTACAGGAACCATTGCTAATGCTTTTAGCGACAATTCCATCTATACGTTTCCTGTCTGCAAATGGGAGATGGAAGGTGCTTCAGAACGTATTATTACGCTACTAAAACAACTACGCAAAGAACTACAGTTATAGAAAAAGTTATATAGTTCTATAATATCCTCTATAGGTGTCTAAAGCTTCTTTAGGCACTTATTTTTTGTTTGTACTTTTGCATTGTCAAGTTAGACAAAGATGCTCTCACGGTGAGGCTTCGGGTAGCTGCTTGATACCTATATATTATGCAAAGCAAAATTTGTAAAGTGATTAGTCAGACAGAAGCTGTCTACGTCACAAGAGTAAGAAATGTTCACGGCATCAAGGTCAGGAAGTGGTGTGGCTCGTGCCAACACAGATTGCCTGATTGCTCGGGCAATCGCTTCTGCGAGCATCTGCAACAGTATGTCGAACAGGATTTCGTTTGCAAAGCCTGGGAGATGTCAGAGGGCATGCAGAATGCCGGTCGTGGCACTGGGGTAGTAAAGGACGTATTTAAAAAGGTAATTTTAATCAAGTAAAAAAGTAATCGAGTCGGAGGTGTAAGTGGAGGAAGTCATCGATGTGAAAATGAAATGGTACCAATATATTCCGACACAAACCTTCACTCACCAAACAACGACAAGATTATGAAAAAGTTCATTTTTATTATCAACGCTTTGGAAGTCATTGCTGGACTTCTGAGAGGTGAGAAGTTTGAGGGTGTGCTCTATCTGGATAAGGAGACCCATGTGTTAACCTTCAAGGCTTGGAACCGTAGGGCTCCGAAGTACAAGAAGACCAGAAAACTATGCGATTTGGACGGCGGTTGGCTGGGCGAGACAAACAGGCACATCGTGCGTTACGAGAAGTTTGCCAAGAGCCTGGGATTGCCCCAGATACTCAGGCAGATGGACAACGACAATCGTCAGTCGAAGGAGATGCTGGTGGATATTGCAATCATTGATAACGTGTAAGGAACTATGGCAAGATTTGATTTAGGTGATAACATCAAGAGCCCCAAGACCGTGCCCGCCACGGTCGAGGGCTTCTGGAAGAGGGTGGACTCGGAGAAGACGGGGCGCATCTGTGCTGAGCTGAGTGATATCCGTGAGCAATACCTGAGGGGCGAGCTATGCAAGGAGGACTACAAGACAAAGAAAGCGGAGATTAAGCTGGGTGATGGCTACTATACGCCTCATGCTCACTTCTTGAAGGGCTACAAGAGCAATGGGGGTGAACCTGTGGATTCGGGTAAGGCTGTTATCGACTTAGACGGTTGCGAGCACTTTGCTGAGCTGTATGCCGAGAAGCTGATGGGTCGTGAGCGTGAGCTGGGCATCAACATGGTGAACCGTTCGGTGAGTGGTACGGGTGGTCACGTGCTGTTCGACATCCCTGAGGGTTTGACACGTCAGCAAGCCCAGGCATGGCTCATAACGGAGTTTCTGGACGGCATCAGCTATGACAAAGCGGTGCATGAGCCTGAGAGGGCCGTTTATTTGCCCTGTCGTGACTACATACTGTATATCGACGAGGAACTGATGTTCAGCGACGAGTTGCACCCCTGCAAACTCTCTGAGGAGATGCTGAGGAAATATACTACTACGGAGGCCAAGAGTCTGGTGAAAAAGTGCACAGAGGGACTGTCCCCGTGTGCACCGTCAGCAAGGGCTTTGGCTGCCTTCGACGAGACACTGGCCATGACGGGACTGGACTTGGTGACACTGAACAGAGACGGAGTGCGCCATAACACGTTGAAATTGCTGTTGCCGACACTGTGCCAAATGATGCCTCAGGAGGAACTGCTGGGTGTGTTAGGACAGAAGATGCCCGACTACTCGAAGGAAGAGGACTGTCTGACGCTGGTCAGCAACTTCTACGATAAGTATGTAGACCAGAACCGACCAATGAACATGAAGCAGAAGGAGGTGTTCCTAAGGTCGCTGAAAGCGGAAAATTGCACAGTAGGGTCGGTTCCGCTGTGTAATGCTGCACCAGCGATAAGCATCAATCTCAACCAGTTGCCGATAGGTCTGAAAGAGAGCCTGAAACCTTATCCGCAGAATATGTGGATGCCGCTGATTGTGGGTCAGATGCCAGCCATGATGACACTGGCCGATGGTGTGAGCTACCGCTATTGTGACGGCAAGATAGGCTACTTAGGTGGCATGGCCATCATACTGGGTGAACAGGCTTCGAACAAGTCGGCTATCGAGGAAGCTGTGGAGCGCTGGCTGGTAGACCTACGCAGGGAGGATGCAGCCGTCAGAGAGCGTGAAGACAAGGTGCGTGAGGCTAACAAGCGTCGCAAGGCCAACGAACGAGCACAAGAGGCTCCTGCTGGTGTGGTCAGGGTAGTGCCTATCACCATTTCGTGCTCAAAGCTGTTGAAGCGTTTGAAGCAATCGCAGGGTCACTGTCTGTACTCTATCTGTACGGAGGCTGAGACGCTACTGAAATCGAATGGCAGTGGTACCTGGTCGCAGAAGTGGGATATCTATCGTAATGCCTTTGGCAGGGAACGATGGGGTGTCGACTTCAACTCTGACCAGTCAGAGAGTGGTGACGTGTTTGTGGCCTATAACTGGACCATTCTGGGCACTCCCCGCACCGTCTTGAAGATGTTCAAGGGTAGGAATGAGTCGAATGCTGAAAACGGACTGTCGAGCCGTATGATGCTCTCAGAGATGCCCGATGCGTTGTTTGCGAAGATTACGGTATTCAAGGACTTGTCAGAGACTGATATGAACCGCATCACTCAGGCTACGGCAATGCTCCGAGGGGCGACAGGTTTCTATGATACGCCACGCTTGCGCAAGGCTATCGACAAGTGGCTGGAGGAGAAACGTGTGGCATCGTCGCTCAACATAGACTTGATAATGGACCGCTTTCGCAAACGTGCTGGAGTGATTGGTTTCCGTTGTGGTGTGGTGTTCATGCTACTGGCTGGCAAGGAGTCGAACGCCTGTTTAGACTTCGCCCTGAAGATGGCCGAGTATACGCTACAAATGCAGCTGAAAGTGTTCGGACCACTGCTGGCCAAGTACTACGCAGAAGATAACGACAACAGCCAGAGTGGTACGGTCAATGGCAATATCTTCGACCGACTACCAGTCACTTTCACTATGCACGACCTGCGTATGCTGAAAGGTAACGAGTTTAGTGACGGTGCACTCTATACAATCATCAGCCGTTGGAAAAGCGACGGTTGGGTAGATAAGACCGGTAAGAGTAGTTGGACTAAGAAAAAGTGAAACCTTACATTCTTACAATCTTACATTCTTACAAAGTGTGTTTCCGTAATATTATAATGAAGCAATGAGTAACGTAGAAATTAATAATGAGATTAGACTCAGCGAGCATTTCAAGCTCGCTGAGCTCTGCAAAACAAGCGTAAAGACGAAGGACGGGAATATACCTTCGCATGTACATATTGAGAATATGAAGCGGCTCTGCGGGTGGTTGGAGATGCTAAGGGAGGAATACAATAAGCGATATAGCCTCCCCCTAGCCCCCTCCGAAGGGAAGGGGGACTATGAACAGCCCATTATCATTAACAGCGGTTATCGCTCGCCTGCAGTGAACAAGGCGGTGGGTGGTGTAGCGACGTCGAACCACTTGACGGGGTGTGCCGTAGACATCCGCGTATTAGGTATGGAACAGTTGCTGCGCTATGCCGTCATCCTGCTGGACATCAGCGACGAGTCGCAAGAGGACTTCGACGAGTTGCTGATGGAGCGCAACGCCAAGGGCACCTACTGGCTGCACTTTGCCGTAAGGCCAGAGGGCAACAGGCGGAAAATAAGGCTGATTGCTTGTTGACGGAATAATGCCGTCGTCATTCATAGTGTCTGATTCTCACGTCGATGCCGTCATCCTTCAGCAGCGATGGTGTTCCCTTGACATCTGTCTGCCCGTAGTGATAGGGGAAGAGTACCTTGGGCTTGACTGTCCTGGCAGCCTTGACGAGTTGTTCTGCTGTCATGGTGTATGGCTGGTTGCAGGGCATGAAAGCAATGTCGATGTCTTTAATGCCTTGCATCTCTGGGATGTCCTCCGTATCGCCGGCGATGTAGATGCGTAGGCCGTCGATGGTCAGAATGTAGCCGTTGTCGCGTCCTTTCGGATGGAACTGCGTGCGTCCCTCTGTCGTATTATAGGCGGGCACGGCCTCTACCGAGATGTCGCTGAATGTCGACTGCTGACCATTGCTCATAATGTTGCCATAGCCCAACATGTCTGCACAGCGCTTGTTGGTAATCAGTTGTGTCTTGTCGCCTGTCAGCTGCTTGATAGCCTCCTTGTCGAAGTGGTCGCCATGCTCGTGGGTTACGAAGATGTAGTCGGCCTTGGGCATCGCACTATAGTTAATGGTCTTGTTGCCGAGCTTCGTAACAGGGTCAATCTCTATCTCCTTGCCGTCGTACTCCATGCGGATGCTGGCGTGAACCAACGCGTGGAACTTTACCGTCTTGCCGCTCTTGGTCTTGAAGATATCCACTTCGTAGTTCTCTGTAGTGACAGGCATACTTCCCTGCGCACAGGCAACATTCAGACCTAAAGAGGCCAGAAAACAAGCCATCATCTTTTTCATATTCATTCGGTTTT
>CAMNIA010000063.1 GCA_946540105.1 uncultured Prevotella sp.
ACGGTGCCGTAACACCCGAAATAAAGAACGCCACGGTAGAGATTCTCGAAGGCGGCGGTAACACGCCGTCAACTGCGACTACCGAAGCGACCTGTGCCGAGGCTGTGACAGCGACCAACAAACTCGCAGACAATGCCACCTCGACTGAGACCTATGCCGTGACAGGTTACATTACAGAAGTAGTAGGTAGCGTCAGCAAAAATCAACAGACCTTCTGGATGGCAGACACCAAGGACGGTGGAAAGGTATTTGAGGCTTATTGGGCTAATCTGCCGAGCGGCGTCAGTGCTTTCACAGTCGGCATGAAGGTAAAGATTACCGGCAATCTGACGAAGTATGTCAAGGACGGTGCCGTAACACCCGAAATAAAGAACGCCACGGTAGAGATTCTCGAAGGCGGTGGCGAAAGCGGCGGTGGCAATAGTGGCACGACTGCAACAGAACTGACCAATGGTGGCTTTGAGACATGGGCAAATGGTCTGCCTACTGGTTGGAAGTCTGCATCTTCTGCAAGTTCTGCCACGCTGGAGCAGAGTACCGACGCCCATGGTGGCACATACTCCTGCATCGTCAAGGGCGGCGGCACTGCTAACAAGCGTCTTGCCTCTCAAGAGATTACACTTGCTGCAGGTTCATATAACTTCTCATTCTATGCAAAAGCCACAACTGGAAATAAAGCCCAGGTGCGTGCAGGCTATGCCATTGTAGAGAATGGTACTATCAACAGCAGCAGCGGTTACAAGTATAGCACAAACTATGCAGACATCAACAACAACGGATGGACACTGGTCAGCTATGACTTCACACTGGATGCTGAAACCGTAGTATGCCTGCTTGTTATGAACCCCAAGTCGGGTAGTTACTCTTCTGGTGAGGATGCACTCGTAGACGATGCTACTTTGACCAAGAAGTAATTGACGCCTGATTATAAAAAAAGGCTGCAACCCCACCCTACGGGCTTGCAGCCTTTTTTATGCCATACCCTTCCCTCACGCACGTTCCTTAGTTAAATTTATGCAGAAAACTGAAGTAAATTTTGGACAAGCCAGAGAATTGTTGTACATTTGCACGTAACTTTTCTACAAAAGTATGACCAGAACGAGAGAAGAAGCAATAGCGGCAGGTATTCAAGTCCATGAGACGAAGCACAATATGAAACGCCGTAAGTCCTGGCACGACTATCGCCTCAAGGGAACATACATGCTGACTTTAGTGGTCGAAGGAAGGAAGCCCATACTGGGGAAACTGCTGATGCCAACAAAGGATGAGGGTGCTCGTGTAGAACTGACTGAACTCGGGAAAACGATATTTTACGAGGAAGCGCTGAAGATACCTCAATTCTACAAGATGGTAGAAGTATGGAAACTCTGCATCATGCCTGACCATATCCACATGGTGGTAAGGGTAAAAGAAGACATGCCTTTAGGGAAGCACCTCGGTGATGTCGTCAGGGGCTTCAAGGTAGGTTGCACGAGGGCATGGTGGCAACTATCACCACAAGTACCAGCCGGAGAAACGGCAGGAGGAGTGGAAGCCACCACTCCCGCAGGGTTTCCTGCGGGTGGACATCGCCCCGTTCTCTTCGAAAACGGCTACAACGACCAGATACTGTTAGAAGACGGGCAACTTGACAACTGGATTCGCTACTTAGATGACAATCCACGACGGTTGGCCATTAAACGACAACACCCTGATTATTTCACCACTATGCACTATAGGGACATCGCTGAATGGCACTGCCAACTGGTGGGTAACAGCTTTCTGCTTAACATCCCAGACAAGGTGGCAGTCATCGTACATAGCGGCTATGCTGACAAGGAGTATGAAGACTACAAACGGAAGTGGCTGGCTTGCGGAGAGCGGGGCGGTGTACTTGTTGGCACCGCCATTGCCTCACGCGAAAAGGAGGTGATGCGCGAGGCTATGGACAGGGGCTACCGAATCATACTTGTGCGAGAGAATGGTTTTCCACCATTGTACAAGCCAGCAGGAAGGACATTCGATGCCTGCTCGGAAGGCCGTCTGCTACAGATGAGTCCATGGGATTACCATATGCAGCGCCGCACTATTTCACGCGAAAAGTGTCTGATGCTCAACAGACTAGTAGAATCAATCACAATGTTGTTCTAAAGGGACTTTCAGTAACTATCCTACATCAGAAAACCAAAAAAAACTGCAATTATTTGGCTGGTTCAAAAAAAAGTTGTACCTTTGCACCCGCTTTTATGCACATATATCAAACAACATTATAATCATAAGAAGTAAAATGAAAAAAGGTATTCATCCAGAAAACTATCGCCCCGTCGTGTTCAAGGACATGTCCAACGGCGATATGTTCCTTTCGCGTTCTACCGCCAAGACAAATGACACCGTAGAATTCGAAGGCGAGACTTACCCCGTGGTAAAGATTGAAATCTCGAGCACTTCTCACCCGTTCTACACTGGTAAGAGCAAGCTCGTCGACACCGCCGGTCGTGTCGACAAGTTCATGAGCCGCTACGGTAAGGCTGCGAAGAAATAAGCATATTTCACGCCAGGAACAAAACATTTAGAAGGTGCGTACAGGGTAGTTGCATATGCCTTGCTGCGCACCTTCAAACTTTTACCACAAGACTACAGGACTACAACACGATTTAGGAACTTAATGAACTTACAACTATGAAAAAGCATTTTTATCTATTTGCCGTCTTGCTTACAGGAGCACTGGCTTTAACAGCATGTGGCGGCGATGGTGACGGGGATGACCAGAGGACTCCTGCTCCTATCAGCGTAGGCTACGAACTCCCTAGGCCAAAAGGCGGTTCAAGCATTGTCTTGACACACAATTGCAAATTAAACAATGTCTCAGGCCTGAGTGGAGCCAACTACACGATTGAATGGGACACGGAGAAAAATTCACAGCGCTGGAGCTGTTATAAGATGTTCAGCGCCGTTGCTGTAAAAAACGTTAGCAGATATTATGCTGATAACGATGGTTCTCTTTCCACATCTTGTCAATACCCTAACGATCAGGATTTGCCAGAGCAATACCGTTTTGCTGCAGGTCAGGATCCTTATAAATACAGTGGTTATGATCATGGGCACATCTGTCCTTCAGCAGACAGGCTGAGTACTAGCGAGGCCAACAAACAGACCTTCTACATTACCAACATGCAGCCTCAATTTGGAAAGAGGAATAACATTCCCGGATTTAATGATAAAATCTGGGCTAGTATGGAGGGACAAGTACGTAACTGGCTGAGCTACTTTGACACACTTTATGTTTGTAAAGGCGGAACCATCGATAAAGAAAATCAGATTTACGAATATATTTTCCAGAGCAGCCATCAGAAGACGCGCGTTAATAACAAGCATATTCCTGTTCCACGCTATTTCTTCATGGCAGTATTGGGTAGAAAGGGCAGTACCTTTAAAGCTACAGGTTTTTGGATTGACCAAAGCACATATGACAGTCGCACATCTAGCAATACCCCAAAATCCTATGCCGTCAACATTGCACGTCTACAGCAAGAGACAGGCATTGACTTCTTCTACACACTGCCAGACGATATAGAAACACAGGCAGAAAACGTAAGCTACTCGCAAATGATTAAAGACTGGTATTAAGACTATACGCACGCCTTTAAATAAAAAAACATAATATTCAAGCAAAACACTTGCATATCACAAAGAAAAATCGTATCTTTGCTACCAACGAAGATACGATTTCTTTATTTATAAACATATCATACAAAACGTAAAAGACAATGAAAACCGTTTATGAGTTCTCTGTCAAGGACAGAAAAGGCAAGGATGTTTCACTGAAAGAGTACGCCAACGAGGTGTTGCTGATTGTCAACACAGCAACCAAATGTGGCTTTACCCCACAGTACGACGAACTGGAAAGTCTCTACAAGCATTACCACAGTCAGGGATTTGAAATTCTCGACTTCCCCTGCAACCAGTTCGGTCAGCAGGCACCAGGTACCGACGAAAGCATCCACGAGTTCTGCAAGCTGAACTTCGGCACAGAGTTTCCGCGCTTCAAGAAAGTGAAGGTCAACGGTGACGATGCAGACCCGCTCTTCAAGTTCCTGCAGACAGAGAAAGGCTTCGCTGGTTGGGATATGGCTCACCCCATCGCACATATCCTGGATGACATGCTGACGAAGGCAGACCCAGACTACAAGCAGAAACCCGACATCAAGTGGAACTTCACCAAGTTCCTCATCAACAAGAAAGGACAGGTCGTAGCACGCTTTGAACCTACCACCAGCACAGACGCCATTGAGAAAGTCATCAAGCAGGAACTGGCAAAATAAAGCTTTAATATCCTTATTTCAATGGAACACGTAAAATGCTTGATTATCGGCAGCGGTCCTGCAGGATATACTGCTGCTATCTATGCCAGCCGTGCCAACCTGCACCCCGTAGAATATAGCGGCATGCAGCCTGGCGGTCAACTGACACAAACCACCGAGGTAGAAAACTTCCCAGGCTATCCGCAGGGTGTTGACGGCAACCAGATGATGATGGATCTGCGCGAACAGGCTGAGCGCTTTGGTGCCGACATTCGCGACGGCAGCATCACTCGCGTCGACTTCTCCAGCCGTCCCTACCGACTCTGGGACGAAGAGAACAACGAAATTCAGGCTGACACCGTCATCATCGCCACGGGAGCCTCAGCAAAGTACCTCGGCCTGGATGACGAGCGTAAATACAACGGACAGGGCGTCTCTGCCTGCGCTACCTGCGATGGTTTCTTCTACCGCAAGAAGACTGTTGCCGTAGTAGGAGGCGGCGATACAGCCTGCGAAGATGCACTCTACCTTGCAGGACTTGCCAAGAAGGTATATCTCATCGTTCGCAAACCCTTCCTCCGTGCATCAAAGGTTATGCAAGACCGCGTGATGGCAGCAGAGAACATCGAGATTCTGTTTGAGCACAACACACTGGGACTCTATGGCGAGAACGGCGTTGAAGGTGCCCGCCTTGTAAAACGCAAGGGCGAACCCGATGAACAAGAGGTCGACATCGCCATCGACGGCTTCTTCCTGGCTATCGGACATACTCCCAATACAGAAATATTCCGCCAGTGGCTCGACACGGACGAAGTAGGTTATCTCAAGAAGATTGACGGAACACCGCGCACCAAGTTGCCCGGCATCTTCGTGGCAGGTGACTGTGCCGACCCCGTCTATCGCCAGGCCATCAGCGCTGCCGGAACAGGCTGTCAAGCCGCCATCGAAGCCGAACGCTTCCTTCTTAACAGCTAAAGCCAAAAGCCTAGCGTTTACTTCTTAACAGATAAGGCAGAAAATAAAATCCTATAGCGCACGCTCCTCATGCTGAGCGTACCAAAATCAAAAGAGCCTCGCTTCACAGCGAGGCTCTTTCCACAAAAACTAAATTAATCAACCATAAACCTTAACCATTAAAAATCTCTTTCTTACGATGCAAAGATACTGCATATATTTTGAAGGTGGGTTCAGATAGCATTAAATGTGGTTTAAAAATCGTTATTATACCCATTTTTGAACTATAAATAACGATTTTTGAACGAAAACACCCCATTTTAACATCTTTTTTGCTTCAATCTTACTATTTTTTAAAGTAAAAGTATTACTTTTGTTACGAAAAAAAACGCTACTATGACCCTAACAAACCTCATTTTAGCATCAGTTATCATCCTGTTACTGATATATTGTGGCAGGTTAAAACTACGTCAGCAGTCAAAAACTGACAAGATGTTGCAATGGAGGGGACCCAAAGTACAAGTCAGCAACAACGACGTGATGCAGTACATTCGTGATACGACAGACACCTTCAGACCCTATTTGGAGCAACGTGGATTAGACTTTACGGTAAACTGCTCACCTGAGAGCATGATGGGATGGATAGACACAGACAAGATAGACAAGATCTTACAGCTCTTCATTGCAGACATGGCTACTCACGCTACCGAAGAAGGTAAGATTTCGATTGACATCAACACCAACGAACGATACGAAAACGTCATCATCCGTATTCGTGATAATGGACCCCGTATCAGCAGCACGACACAATTCATAGCGCTCAATCTTGTAAACATCCACCAAGGCAATCTGTCCTGTAAGTACTACGAGGGACAGGGTAACACCATCGCCATCGATATACCCATCACACGTGAAGCCTATACCGATGCGCTTTCGGACACGCCGCAGCAAGCCATGTCGTTCCACATTCCAACCAACATCGAGTTGCATGTTCCAACCATTGAGCTGCCGACACCCAACGCAGAAGGTGAGAGCCCGCTTGAAGCCATCTTCCACCAACAGCCGACAGCCGACCAGGAATATCTGCAGCGAGCCATCCGTTGCATCAACGAACACCTCAGCGACAGCGACTATAGTCGTGAGACCTTTGCGCAAGACATGGGAAGCAGCGTCAGTACCTTATATAATAAGATACGCGCGCTGACAGGCAAGAACATCACTAACTTTGTGCGCGACATCCGCATAAAGAAAGCCTGTCAACTAGCGAGAGAGAATCCCGACCTGCGCGTCAGCGACATCGCTTATCAAGTAGGGTTCAGAGACCCGAAATATTTTGCCACCTCCTTCAAGCGCGTCATGGGAATGCAACCGAAGGAATATATAAGCCTGCAAAAGTCAGCAGACCATTAAGCATCAGCAGTTCATAACCAAAGTGATAGCCCGTCAGCGCACCGATACAGGTATCAAGCAGGTAGCACAGCACGGGAGAAGCGACGGCGACATACGGCACCAAGCGGTCTTTGACGGGGCGGCGTGTCAACAGTCCGTAGGCAAACAATCCCAAGAGAGGTCCATAGGTATAACTCACAATGGTATAAACCGCGTCAATCAGGCTAGACGAGTTAGCAGCGTGAAAAACCATGATGAACAGCACGAAGACAGCACACATGAGCAGATGCACCCTGCGCCGTAGCTGTTCGTCACTCCCCCGCTCTGCCAGGTCGACACACCAGATGGTAGTCAGCGAAGTCAGCGCCGAGTCGGCACTTGAGAACGAAGCCGCCACGACACCCAGCACAAAGACGCACGTGATGACGGGCGAGAAATAAGAAGTCAGCGAGACAAACTGCGGCAGCAGTTCGTCACCACGCACAGGCAGCGCCATCCCACGTTGCTGATACCACAGCGTGAGCAGTACGCCCAATGACAAGAACAGCAGATTGGCAGGCAGGAACGCCACGCCATACGAACACATATCCTTCTGGGCGCTACGCAATGTCTTGCACGTCAGGTTCTTCTGCATCATGTCTTGATCCAGTCCCGTCATGACAATGACGATAAACACGCCGCTCACGAACTGTTTCCAAAAGTTCTGCGTCGATACCCAGTCGTCAAACACAAAGACGCGCGACAGTTCGCTATGCCTCACGGCTATCAGCGCCTCGCCTACCGACATTCCCAAGTCACCTATTACCTTATATATAATAAGGAATAGCGCCGTGAACAGACAGACCGTTTGTAGTGAGTCCGTCCATACCAGCGTTTTGATGCCTCCCTGTCGGGTGTAAAGCCATATCAGCAAAACCAGTATGACGACAGTAACCGCGAAAGGAATGCCCTGCGGTTCAAATACGAAGCGCTGCAAGATGATACATACCACATAGAATTTCACGGCAGCGCCCGTCATCTTCGACACCAAGAAGAACGCCGATGCCGTCTTATGGCTGCGCTTTCCGAGCCGTTGTCCCAGGAAACCATAGATAGACACCAGATTCAGCCGGTAATACAACGGCAACAGCGCAAACGCCACGACTACATATCCTAAAATAAACCCCATGCACGTCTGCAGGTAAGTCATCTGAAGCCGCTCCACCATTCCTGGCACGCTGACGAATGTCACTCCCGAGATGCTGGCACCCACCATTCCGAAAGCCACCATATACCATGGCGCTCTACGGTCGGCACGGAAGAACGATTCGTTCGTTGCGCGGCGACCAGTTCTGTGGCTGATGACGAAAAGTAGTGCGAAATACGCTAAGACGACGGATATTATGAGCATAACGGCTGCAAAATTACAAAAAAAATGATAACCGCCCATTCATTTTTTCAAGAAAAAGTGCTACGTTGTAATGATAATTGCTATTTATTTTGTAATTTTGCAGGCGGTAATTTAATCACCAACAACAAATAAACAATGGCAAGACAAAAGAAATTCATCCTTCAGGAGAGTGAAATTCCCACACAGTGGTATAACATTCAGGCAGACATGCCCAACAAGCCCCTGCCCCCCATCCATCCGGTAACAAGAAAGCCGTTGGGTGTTGATGACCTCGCCCATATCTTTCCACGCGAGTGCTGCGTACAAGAGTTAGATACTGAGCACCGCTGGATAGACATCCCCGAAGACGTGCTCGACAAGTACAAGTTCTACCGCTCTACCCCACTCGTCCGTGCCTACGAACTAGAGAAGGCCCTCGACACTCCTGCCCACATCTACTTCAAGAACGAGTCAACCAATCCGTTAGGTTCCCATAAGGTCAACTCCGCCCTGCCCCAGTGCTACTATGCCAAGCAGGAAGGCACCACCAATGT
>CAMNIA010000064.1 GCA_946540105.1 uncultured Prevotella sp.
TCTCGGTACGGTAGTTTTCAAGACTACTGTAATCGACCACTCTACCATCTCTCCTGTAGCCTGAAAAGCGGGTGCAAAGGTAATGCTATTTTTTGTATTCTGCAAATTTTGAATGAACTTTTTTGCTTTTTAATGCCATTTTTCGTACCTTTGCAACATGATTTATCCAAAAAACTACGAAACGAAGATAGGATTCGACGAAATACGCCGTCTGCTGAAGGAGCAATGTCTGAGTACACTGGGCAAGGGCTTAGTGGATGAAATGAGCTTCTCGGACGATGTGGATCAGGTGAACGAGTGGATGCAACAGGTGCGTGAGATGCGCCGCATGCAACAAGACACGGAGAAGCCCGAGATGAACTTCTTCTTCGACGTGCGCGAGTCGTTAGCACGCATCCGGTTGGAGAACACGCATCTGGAGGAAGACGAGGTTTGGGACCTGCGTCGTTCGTTGGATACCATTACCAACATTGTCAGATTCCTGAACGATGCCGAAGAGGACATCACAGACCCGATAGCACACATGGCTCTCGTTGAGTACCGATACCCTGCGCTGCAACGGCTCACGGAGGGTGTTCAGTCTTTTCCCGCCATGATACGCCGCATTGACTCCATATTGGATAAGTTTGGCAAGATAAAAGATTCGGCATCGATGACGCTGGCTGGTATTCGGCATGACTTAGAACAGACGGCGGGGTCGATTTCACGTACCTTATATACAATACTGCACTCGGCACAGAAAGACGGACTGGTGGACAAGGACGCTGCACCCACGATTCGTGACGGGCGACTGATGATACCCGTAGCGCCTGGCGTGAAACGGCGCATCAAGGGCATTGTGCACGACGAGTCGGCAACAGGTAAAACGGTGTTCGTCGAGCCCGAAGAGGTGGTGGAGGCTAACAACAAGGTACGCGAGCTGGAGGCACAGGAGCGGCGCGAGATTATACGCATCCTGACGGTGTTCAGCGACGAGTTGCGCCCCCACGTGCAGGAGGTTCTGGACTCGTACCAGTTCTTGGCTGAGATTGACCTGATACAGGCGAAGGCAGGACTGGCAGAGGCGATGTCGGCCTATGAGCCACAGGTGGTTGGCATACCCTATATTGACTGGATTCATGCCGTTCACCCCTTGCTGCAGCGTTCGCTCGCCAAGCAAGAGAAGAAAGCCGTTCCGCTGGACATTATGCTGACAAAAGAGAAGCGTCTGCTGATTATCAGTGGACCTAATGCCGGCGGAAAGTCCGTCTGTCTGAAGACGGTAGGCCTGTTGCAGTACATGCTGCAATGTGGCATGTCGATACCCGTTGGTGACCGCTCGATGTGTGGCATCTTCAAAAACTTGATGATTGACATCGGTGACGAGCAGTCGATAGCTGACGACCTGTCGACCTACTCGAGTCATCTGCTGAACATGAAGAACATGATGAGGCATGCTAACGATGGCACCTTATTGCTAATAGACGAGTTTGGCGGCGGCACAGAGCCCACCATCGGCGGTGCCATTGCCGAAGCCGTGTTGAAGCAGTTCTGGAAGAAGCAGGCTTTTGGCGTCATTACCACCCACTACCAGAACCTGAAGCACTTTGCCGAAGACCACGAGGGTGTGGTGAACGGTGCCATGCTCTACGATCGCCACCTGATGCAGGCCCTCTTCCAACTGTCGATAGGTCAACCAGGTTCGTCGTTCGCCATTGAGATAGCCCGAAAGACAGGCATCCCCGAAGAGGTCATCAGCGATGCCTCAGAGATAGTAGGCTCAGAGTATATTCAGAGCGACAAGTACCTGCAGGACATCGTTCGTGACAAGCGCTACTGGGAAGGCAAGCGCCAGACCATTCACCAGCACGAGAAGCGATTGGAGGTGAGAGGCGAGAAGCTGGATGCCAGCATCGAGGAGATAGAGCGCGAGCGCAAAGCCATACTGAACCGAGCCAAGCAACAGGCAGAAGAACTGCTGGCGGAGGCTAACAGAAAGATAGAGAACGCCATCCGCGAAATTCGTGAGGCTCAGGCCGAGAAGGAGCAGACGCGTCTGATACGTGAGGAACTGCAGCAGTTCCGTGAACAGGTGCAGAACGACGACACGCGTGGACTGATGAGCGAGGAGGATTTTGCCAAGAAGCTACGCCAGATGGAAGAACGCAAGGCGCGGAAATCCCAGCGCAAAGAAGAGAAAGACAAACAGCAGAAAGAGGTCAGCGAGAAACTGGCCCAACGCGCCAAAGCCAACCTTGACGACTCCAACCGCCCGTTGCAGAAGGGCGACGGCGTACGCATCAAGGGAACCAACAGCGTGGGCGAGATAGAAACCATTCAGGGCAAACAGGCTACCGTCATCTTTGGCGGTCTGCGCTCGAAGGTGAAGCTGGAGCAGCTGGAGAGATGTGAAAAGGAGAAGGGAAGTAGTGAACAAACGGCTACCGCCATCGACAAGCATGCCCATCTGGCCATCCACACCTCGCGGGTGACTCGCTCGACGATAGAAGACCGCAAGCAGAACTTCCATCAGGACCTGGACGTCAGAGGTATGCGTGGCGACGAGGCCGTCGACACCGTGATGCACTTCATTGACGATGCCATCCTGATAGGTCTCTCGCGCGTTCGCATCCTGCATGGCACTGGAACCGGAGTCCTAAGACAGCTGATACGCCAGTATCTACGCACCGTGCCTAACGTCAAGTCGGCAAAGGACGAGCACGTGCAGTTTGGTGGCGCTGGCATCACCGTAGTGGATCTCCAGGACTAGTGGCATGAAACCAGGGCGAGGTCGCCCTAATATAATGTCTATACCCTCTTGTGTAGGCTGTTTATGCCTCGGCAGGCATCTGCGGATATTTACGGGTCCAGCCGTCCCAGCGGAGGCGCATGACACCGAAGAAGGCCTCGCCGAAGATGCCGCCCGACATCTTACTGGTACCCTCGCGGCGGTTGACGAAGATGACGGGGACTTCCTTAATCTTGAAGCCTATCTTGTAGGCGGTGAACTTCATCTCTATCTGGAAGGCGTAGCCTTTGAAGCGTATCTTGTCGAGCTCGATGGTCTGCAGCACTCGGCGGCGATAGCACACGAATCCGGCGGTGGTGTCGTGAACCTGGAAGCCTGTGACGAAGCGCACGTACTTAGAGGCGAAATAGCTCATGAGCACGCGACCCATAGGCCAATTGACGACGTTGACACCGCTGACGTAGCGTGAACCGATAGCCACATCATAACCCTCGTCAGCACAGGCCGAATAGAGTCGCGGCAGGTCGTTGGGGTCGTGGCTGAAGTCGGCATCCATCTCGAAGATGTATTCGTAGTCATGCTCCAGCGCCCACTTGAAGCCTTTGATGTAGGCGGTGCCGAGTCCCAGCTTGCCGCTACGCTCGATGAGGAACAGGCGGTCGGCGAAGTCGGGCTGTGCCATCAACCCTTTGACGATGGCGGCGGTGCCGTCGGGCGAGCCGTCGTCGATGATGAGGATATGGAAACACTTGTCCAGTCCGAAGACGGCCCGGATGATTTTCTCGATGTTCTCCTTCTCGTTGTAAGTCGGGATGATGACAATACTATCGCTCTGGTGCATGATGGCTGATGTTTATTCTGTTTTGCCTGCAAAATTACAAAATAATTGATAATTACCAACTGTTATTGATAATTATTTTGTAATTTTGCACAGATTTTAGGTATGACTATTCAGGATTTAGTAAAGAAATACGGTCAGCTGCCGCAGGTTCGGGCGCTGGCGTCGTCGCTGGGGAAAAAGTCGGTGAAGACCGTTTTCCTCGAGGGACTAATGTGCTCGTCGGCACCGATGGTGTTTGCCGGCTTACGCCGCGAGTCGCCTTTCCTCTTCATCCTGCAGGATGCTGACGAGGCGGGTTACTTCTACCACGACTTGGTGCAACTGCTGGGCGAGGGACAGGTGCTGTTCTTTCCGAGCAGTTACCGCCGTGCGGTGAAGTACGGACAGCGTGACGCTGCCAGCGAGATATTGCGTACGGAGGTGCTCTCGCAGCTGTCGGCGGTCACGGCCCCTTTGCTCATCGTGACGTATCCCGATGCCGTCAGCGAGTTGGTGATTTCGAAGCACGTGCTTGACGAGCGGACACTGGTGCTGCGGCAGGGTGACACGATAGACGCAGACCAGACGGTGACGCAGTTGCGCGACCTGGGATTTCGTGAGGTAGACTATGTGTATGAACCCGGACAGTTTTCGCTGCGCGGCAGCATCTTGGACGTGTATAGCTACAGCAGCGAGTTGCCCTTCCGTATCGACCTCTTCGGCAACGATATAGACTCTATACGCACCTTTGAGGTAGAGACGCAGCTGTCGAAGTCGCACTGTGACACGGCGACGATAGTGCCAGAGATGGCTGCCCAAACCGAGCGCGTGTCGCTGCTATCGTTCTTGCCGGACAACACGACGCTGGTATTTCGCAACTATCAGTTCGTGTGCGATGCCGTTGGCCGCATCTACGACGAGGGCTTCTCGAAGCAGGCGACGATGGAGCGGCTGGAGCATGCCACCGAGCAGGAGCAGCACGACATCATGGTGGAGATGAAGCGGGAGCTGCAGCTGGTGAGCGGACAGCAGTTCGTGCGCGAGTCGCTGGCTTTCAAGCACGTTATTCTGAGTGCGCCGACGAGTAGCAGTGGGCGTGGTGAGGCTGTTATAAGATTCCATACGTCGCCGCAGCCGCAGTTTCACAAGAACTTCGAACTGTTGCAGCAGTCGCTGGAGCAATTCCTGGCCGAAGGCTATCAGTTGTGCATCCTGGCAGACAGCGCCAAACAGCTGGAGCGCCTGCGCGACATCTTCAGCGAGAAAGGCACCGTCAGCTTCAACGCTGTAGAACGGACGCTCCACGAGGGCTTTGCTGATAGCGACCTGAAGTTGTGTGTCTTTACCGACCACCAGATATTCGACCGCTTCCATAAGTACAGTCTGCGCTCGGACAAAGCCCGCAGCGGCAAGGTGGCGCTGACGCTGAAGGAGATACAGCAGTTTGAGGTCGGTGACTACGTGGTGCACATAGACCATGGAATTGGAAAGTTTGGAGGACTGGTACGCATGCCGCAGGGCTCGGGCTACCAGGAGATGATAAAGATCATGTACGAGGGTGGGGGCAGCATCTATGTCTCGATACACTCGTTATATAAGGTGTCGAAGTACAAGGCGCAGGATGGCGGAGAGTCGCCACGCCTGTCGCACCTGGGCACGGGGCAGTGGGAGCGCATGAAGGAGCGCACGAAGCAGAAACTGAAGGACATTGCCCGCGACCTGATACAGCTGTATGCCACGCGTCGCCGGCAGAAAGGTTTCGCCTTCTCGGCAGACACCTTCATGCAGCACGAACTGGAGGCGTCGTTCCTCTATGAAGACACCCCCGATCAGCTGAAGGCTACCAACGACGTGAAGGCTGATATGGAGAAGGCGCAGCCTATGGACCGTCTGGTATGTGGCGACGTGGGCTTCGGCAAGACGGAGGTTGCGGTGCGGGCAGCCTTCAAGGCAGCATGTGACTCGAAGCAGGTTGCCGTGCTGGTGCCGACGACGGTGCTGGCGTATCAGCACTACCAGACCTTCACGTCGCGACTGAAAGACCTGCCCGTGCGAGTGGAATACCTGTCGAGAGCACGCACTGCCAAGCAGACAAGCGCCATCCTGAAAGACCTGCAGGAGGGGAAGATAGACATACTAATAGGTACCCACAAGCTGATAGGCAAAAGCGTGAAGTTCAAGGACCTGGGACTGCTCATCATTGACGAGGAACAAAAATTCGGCGTCTCGACAAAGGAGAAGCTGCGCCAAATGAAGACGAATGTCGACACGCTGACGATGTCGGCAACACCCATCCCGCGTACATTACAGTTCTCGCTGGTGGGCGCGCGCGACCTGAGCATCATACAGACGCCGCCGCCCAACCGCTACCCAATACAGACGGAGATACACACCTTCGGACCCGAGATTATTGCTGACGCCATCAACTTCGAGATGTCACGCAACGGACAGGTGTACTTCGTGAATCCGCGCATCAGCGACCTGGAGCGTCTGAAGGAGATGATACAGAAGTACGTGCCTGACGCCCGCATCGCCATCGGGCACGGAAAGATGAAGCCTGACGAGTTGGAGCAAATCATCTTCGACTTCATCAACTACGACTACGACGTGTTGCTCTCGACAACCATCGTCGAAAACGGCATTGACATTCCCAATGCCAACACCATCATCATCAATGGCGCACAACACTTCGGACTCAGCGACTTGCACCAGATGCGCGGTCGCGTGGGACGTGGCAACCGCAAGGCGTTCTGCTACCTACTGGCACCACCACTGGCAGACCTGCCCGTAGAGAGCCGCCGCCGACTGGAGGCGCTGGAGCAGTTCAGCGACCTGGGTTCAGGCATACACATCGCCATGCAGGACCTGGACATACGTGGTGCGGGAAACCTGCTGGGTGCGGAGCAGTCGGGATTTATTGCCGATTTGGGCTACGAGACTTATGTCAAGATACTGCAGCAGGCGGTAGTGGAGCTGCGGAATGAGAATACCTCAACGACGAACGGAGAACGGAGAACGAAGCGGCATGAAAACTCTCAGCTCTCACCTCTCAGTTCTCACATGGACTTTGTTGCCGACTGCACGCTGGAGTCGGACCTGGAGCTGTACTTCCCCGACCAGTACGTGCCCAGCGACTCGGAACGCATGCTGCTGTACAGAGAACTGGACGGACTGCAGACCGACGAGCAACTGGCTGCCTACCGCTCGCGGCTGATAGACCGCTTCGGAAAGGTGCCGCACTGTGGCGAAGAACTGATGCGCGTGGTACCGTTGCGACGATTGGGCAAGAAGCTGGGGTGTGAGAAGATAATCCTCAAACAGCAACGCATGACGCTGTACTTCGTGACGGCGGCCGACAGTCCCTTCTACCAGAGCGAAGCCTTCGACCACCTGCTCGACTTCGTAGCGCATAACGCACGACGCTGTCAGCTGCGCGAACAGAACGGCAGGCGCTCGATGGTCATCGCCAACGTACCGACGATAGAAGAGGCTGTGCAGCTGTTGGCTGCTATCTGATAAACATTTCACAAAGAGATACGTATAGAAGTATAGATTGCTGCCACTTTGTCGTAAACGACCGACAGAGTGGCAGCTTTTCGTATTTGGCATCAATCTTGCATCTTAGAGGGTGAAAGCCGCAAGGCAATCAGAGAAAAGAATAAACAATATAAACAACAATTTAACAAATAATTAGGAGGTAACGATTATGATGCCAATGATGAGAAGTAACAACTGGATTCCTGCCGTGTTCAACGACTTGTTCTATAACGACTATATGCCGAAAGCTAACTGCACGGCACCTGCCATCAACGTGAAAGAATCGGACAAAGCATATACAGTAGAGCTGGCTGCTCCGGGCATGCAGAAGGACGACTTCAACGTGCACATCAACGACGAGGGTAACCTTGTAGTAAAGATGGAACACAAGCAGGAAAGTAAGGAGGAAGATAAGAACACGCGCTACCTGCGCCGCGAGTTCAGCTACTCGAAGTACGAGCAGACGCTGATTCTGCCAGACGATGTCAAGAAAGACGGCATCTCAGCCAAGGTGGAGAACGGCGTGCTGACGGTAGAACTGCCGAAGCAGGTTGAAGAGAAAGCGAAGGTTTCGCGCCAAATTGAGATTGGATAAGCGATGATGAGGTAAAGGAAAGCGCCCCGCCAAGTTCGTCTGGCGGGGCGCTTTATTTAATTTTTAATTTTTATTTTTTAATTATTATTTGTTTAACTTGTCGAGCTCGGCAAGGTTCTGAGCTATCATCTCGTTGGTGACGGTGTAGTTCTGCAGGTCGCCCTTGATGAAGGCTTCGTAGCTGGGCATGTCGATAAGTCCGTGACCGGAGAGGTTGAAAAGGATGACCTTCTCTTCACCGCTCTCTTTGCACTTGTTGGCTTCGCGGATGGTGGCAGCGATGGCGTGGCACGACTCGGGAGCAGGGATGATGCCCTCGGTGCGAGCGAACAGCATGCCTGCCTCGAAGGTCTCAAGCTGTGGAATGTCGACGCCCTTCATGTAACCGTCCTTGATGAGCTGCGAGATAATCATGCCGGCACCGTGATAACGCAAGCCGCCAGCGTGGATGTTCGACGGTTTGAAGTTGTGGCCAAGCGTGAACATAGGCAGCAGGGGCGTATAGCCAGCCTCGTCGCCGAAGTCGTAGCGGAACTGACCGCGGGT
>CAMNIA010000065.1 GCA_946540105.1 uncultured Prevotella sp.
TGCTCACTGTTGTTACGTCTACTCCTCCGCGACGCAGCACGTCGATGGGAATCAGCGCCTCGACATCTTCAAAGCCGTCGGCTAAGAATACATATACTTTTTTCATATTCGCTATTTTTTGAGTGCTAACAAGTATTGATTTATCGTCTCACGAAGTCCCATGTACAGGGCATCACAGATGAGTGCATGACCTATCGACACCTCGTCGGTCCAAGGTATCTGCTGGTGGTAGTAATATAGATTTTCGAGCGACAGGTCATGACCTGCATTCAACCCCAGCCCTACCTCGCGAGCTTTCCTGGCAGCAGCAACGAAAGGCGCTATGGCAGCCTCACGGTCATGCGCATAACCTGATGCGTAAGGTTCTGTATATAACTCCACACGGTCGGCACCGCATGCCTTTGCACCCTCCACCATCTGAGGATCTGGGTTGACAAAGATGCTGGTACGGATGCCTGCCTGCTTGAATGTTTGGCAGATGTCGGTCAGGAATGTACGGTTCGCTATGGTGTCCCAACCGTGATTGCTCGTCAACTGGTCATGGCCGTCAGGTACCATAGTCACTTGCGTCGGCTTGACTTCCAGTACCAGCTCAGTGAAAGAGTCAATGGGGTTTCCCTCGATATTAAACTCCGTCGTAATCAGCGGACGGAGGTCGCGTACGTCCTGATAACGAATATGGCGCTCGTCAGGGCGAGGGTGAACGGTAATACCCTGTGCGCCAAACAGCTCTGCATCACGTGCTACGCTGAGCACGTCTGGATTGTTGCCGCCTCTGGCGTTACGTAACGTAGCTATCTTATTGATATTTACACTTAATTTCGTCATGGTTATAGCATTATTTTGCTGGCAAAGATACGAATAAGTGAGAAAAATGCCAAATAAAAATGATAATAAACGAGAAATAATTGATATTTTTTGTATCTTTGTCGCCAAAATAATAATGACAATGACTTCACGAAGACTTAGATTTGCCATCTTCGGCAATAGCTATCAGCCCAAAAAGTCGGCTTCCATCCAAACGCTTCTGGCTGTACTGAACCAACGACAGGCTGCTGTATGCATAGAGCGCTCGTTCCATCAGTTCCTGACTGAAGGACAACAGTTGCCCATCCATGGCGTGACGGTTTTTGACAAGGGTGACTTCGAGGCTGACTTCGTCATCTCCATGGGTGGCGACGGCACCTTTCTGCGTGCCGCAAGCATGGTGGGTGACAAACAAATACCTATACTGGGTATCAATACAGGGCGACTGGGATTCCTGGCTGACGTACATGCTGAGGAGATTGAGCGCAACATCTACGCACTCTATCAAGGCGACTATGACGTTGACACGCGAAGCGTCATTCAGGTTTCTACCAACGGACATCCGTTGCGTGGCTATGACTGTGCGCTGAACGATGTGGCTATTCTGAAGCAGGATACAGCATCGATGATTACGATACATTGTACAGTGAATGGAGACTACCTGACAACGTATCAGGCCGATGGACTCATCATGTCGACACCCACAGGCTCGACAGCTTACTCACTGTCGAACGGCGGACCTATTATCGTTCCTGGTACCCATGTATTCTCGTTGACAGCTGTCGCACCACATTCGCTCAACGTGCGCCCTATCGTACTGCCTGAAGACTCGGAGGTGATGCTGACAGTCCAGAGTCGTACACACAATTATCTTGTGGCTCTGGACGGGCGTTCGGAAAAGCTCACTGACACCACACATCTGACACTGACCAAGGCACCCTATAGGGTGAAGGTCATCAAACGTGCAGGCACCAAATACTTTCACACCCTGCGAGAGAAAATGATGTGGGGGGCTGACAAGCGCGAATAGGTCTCAACCTACCCCTTTCCTTTATGCCTGTTGGCACGCTGCTCACGATATTTCGCCTTCTGACGCGCTGAGCCGCTGCCATGGGCGCCTGTGACGTATTTCTTCTTCTTGGCCTTGGTCTTCACTTTATCCTCTTCCTTGCGAGGTCCACCACCACGACCAAACGAGATTCCGTTAACGAGGATGTCCTCGAAATCTGATTCTTTGCTCATGACTTAATGATGGAAAAGTCTTACACCTGTAAATGCCATAGCGATGTCATACTTGTCACATGTCATGATAACATGATCGTCACGTACGGAGCCACCGGCTTGAGCAATATACTGTACGCCACTCTTGTGAGCTCGCTCTATATTGTCGCCGAAGGGGAAGAAAGCATCAGAGCCCAGTGCAACGCCTGTATTCTTGGCGAGCCACTCCTTCTTCTCCTGAAGTGTCAGCACCTGAGGCTTCTCTGTGAAGAACTGCTGCCAAGCACCGTCGCGCAACACATCGTCATGCTCGTCTTCTGAGATATACACATCGATGGTGTTGTCGCGGTCTGCACGTCGGATATCAGCCTTGAAAGGCAGACTCATCACCTTCGGATGCTGGCGTAGCCACCAAATATCAGCCTTGTTTCCAGCCAGACGGGTGCAATGGATGCGGCTCTGCTGACCAGCACCAATACCGATGGCCTGACCGTCCTTCACATAGCAGACGCTGTTTGACTGGGTGTACTTCAAGGTGATAAGGGCGATAATAAGGTCGCGCTTGGCTTCAGCTGGAAATGTCTTGTTCTGCGTGGGAATATTCTCAAACAATGCAGGGTCATCAAGTTTTATCTCGTTGCGACCTTGTTCAAAAGTCACACCAAAGCACTGCTTGGTTTCAACGGGGGCAGGACGATAGGTGGGGTCTATCTTGATGACATTATACGTACCCTTGCGCTTGGCTTTCAGTATCTCGATGGCTTCTGCCGTATAGTCTGGAGCTATGACACCATCGCTCACCTCGCGCTTCAGCAACAGAGCAGTGGTCGCGTCACAAGTGTCAGAGAGTGCTACGAAATCGCCATAGCTGGACATTCGGTCAGCACCACGGGCACGTGCATAGGCGCAAGCTATGGGACTATCGTCAAGGCCTTTTACGTCACTGACAAAATAGATGTCCTTCAATGTGTCGCTCAGCGGCAACCCTACTGCAGCACCAGCAGGACTTACGTGCTTAAAGGATGCAGCGGCTGGTAGTCCAGTTGCTGCCTTCAACTCTTTCACCAACTGCCACGCATTCAAGGCATCCAGAAAGTTGATGTAGCCAGGACGTCCGTTAATTACTTCTATTGGCAACTCTCCCTCCTGCATAAAGATGCGCGAAGGCTTCTGATTCGGATTACATCCGTACTTCAGTTGTAACTCTTTCATTATATCTATTGGGTGTTTGTTTCGTTTTTGACAGCAAAGGTACGAAATAATTAGTAATTGACGATTCTTTTCTAAAGAAAAATAAGAAAAAGAGGCACCTAACGGTTATGATGTCAAGTGTCTCTCTTATGCTGTGCAGGTCTTGTCGGCTCTTACTCTGCAGTACGAGCGTTAGAACGCTTCTCCTTGATGCGAGCAGCCTTACCAGTGAGCTTGCGCAGATAGTAAAGCTTAGCGCGACGAACCTTACCAACCTTGTTCACTTCGATGCTCTCAATGTTAGGCGACTCCAGGGGGAAGATACGTTCTACACCTATGGTGCCAGACATCTTGCGAACAGTGAAGCGTTTCTTCTCCTGATGGCCACTGATCTTGATAACCACGCCACGGAACAACTGGATACGCTCCTTAGAACCCTCGATAATTTTGTAAGCGACAGTTACAGTGTCACCAGCCTTGAAACTGGGGTGCTGCTTGCCGGTTGCAAATGCTTCTTCAGCAACTTTGATTAAATCCATTTTTACGTACGTAATTTAAATTGTTGTTGTTATCGTTCCATGCGCAACATAACAGGCCTCACGTTACGTCCTGCCAGCGATTACGCGGAAAGCGGGTGCAAAGGTACGAAATATTTGATTTCCAACCAAATAATTTCCAATAAATTTTTTTCTGAGCCATCGTTTCTTTCCCATGTTTGGTGGTATGGATAAAAGATTTGGCACCTCTTGACAAGGCTGCGGCTATCATACAGGGTTAAAAAAACAAAACTGCTTTGTATTTCGCTTGATTTACACTACCTTTGCATCCAAAAATAATAAGGTATATGTTAGAAATACGAAATTTACACGCAAAAATTAACGATAAAGAGATATTGCGAGGCATCAATCTCATCATTAAGGATGGAGAGACGCATGCCATCATGGGACCCAACGGGTCTGGAAAGTCGACACTGAGTGCAGTACTGGCTGGCAACCCTCTCTACGAAGTGACTGAAGGCGAGGCTTACTTCAATGGAAAGAATTTGTTGGACATGAAGCCTGAAGACCGCAGTCATGAGGGGCTGTTTTTGTCGTTCCAGTATCCTGTTGAGATTCCTGGTGTCTCGATGACTAACTTCATGAAGGCTGCCGTTAACGAGAAGCGCAAGTATCAGGGGCTGCCAGAATTAAAAGCTGGCGAGTTTATCAAGCTGATGCGCGAAAAGCAGAAAATTGTCGAATTGGATAACAAATTGACAGGACGCAGCGTCAACGAGGGCTTCAGTGGTGGAGAGAAGAAACGCAACGAGATTTTCCAGATGGCTATGTTGGAGCCAAAATTGAGTATTCTCGACGAGACGGACTCTGGTCTGGACGTTGATGCTATGCGTATCGTTGCCGAAGGTGTAAACAAACTGAAGACACCAGAGACGTCATGCATCGTCATTACCCACTACGACAGGTTGTTGGAGATGATACGCCCTGACGTGGTTCACGTGCTTTACAAAGGTCAGATAGTCAAGACGGCAGGTCCTGAGCTGGCAAAGGAGATTCAAGAGCGCGGCTATGACTGGATTAAGTCAGAAGTCTGTGGTGAGTAGTTAAGAGAGAGAAAGATGCAAGCAGAACAACAATACATAGACCTCTACAAGCAGTGTCGCGAGATGATATGCCGCCATTCTTCCGAAGTGATGAATAGTGTGCGCGATGCTGCCTTTGAGCGTTTCGCATCGACAGGCTTTCCCAGTCGTAAAGTGGAACGCTATAAATATACTGACGTTGCCAAGCTTTTTGAGCCTAACTATGGCCTCAACCTGAACAGACTGGAAATTCCCGTCAATCCCTATGACGCCTTTCGCTGTGACGTCCCCAACTTGTCGACTTCACTCTACTTTGTTGTCAATGACAAACCGCTTCTGACCTCCACCACAGGGAAAGAGAAAAGTGTTCTTCCCAAAGCTAAGTTGCCTGAAGGTGTCATCATCGGAAATATTTCCTCCGATGGTGGAGAGGCTGCAAAGGGATTCTATAACCAGCTGGCAGGCAAGGATGACGATGCCGTTACAGCCCTGAATACCATGCTCGCACAGGACGGGCTCTTCGTTTATGTGCCAAAGAACGTTGTGCTAGACCGTGCCATCCAGATTATCAACATCCTGCGCTCTGACGTCGACCTCATGGTCAACCGTCGCGTGCTGATTATCTTGGAGGAGGGTGCTGAAGCTAAGTTCCTCTTCTGCGACCATGCGGCAGACGATCGCCACTTCCTCGCTACGCAGGTGATAGAATGCTTCGCAGGCAACAATGCCAAACTGGATCTCTATTGTCTGGAGGAGACGCACAACAAAAACATACGTGTGAGCAACGTTTATATACAACAGCAAGCAAACAGCCGTGTCAAGCATAATGTCATCACGCTGCACAATGGTTTGACGCGTAACAAACTCGACCTTGACCTTGTAGGGGAAGGCGCTGAGTGCTCCTGTTGCGGTTGTGTCATAGCCGACAAGAAACAGCATGTTGACAACAACACTCTTATCACCCACCATGCTCCTCACTGCACCAGTCATGAACTCTACAAATACGTACTGGACGAAGAGGCGACAGGAGCCTTTGCAGGACGCGTGTTGGTGAAGCCTGGTGCACAGAAGACTACGTCACAGATGACCAACCAGAATCTCTGTGCCACCAAGGATGCCCGCATGTACACGCAACCCATGTTGGAAATTTATGCCGACGACGTAAAGTGTGCTCATGGCTCTACTGTCGGACAGTTGAACGATGCTGCCATGTTCTATATGCAACAACGAGGCATTCCTAAGAACGAAGCACGTCTGTTGCTGCAGAATGCCTTTATCAATGAAGTTATCGACCATATGGAGTTAGAACCTCTGCGCGACCGGTTGCACTATTTGGTAGAAAAACGCTTCCGTGGTGAACTGAACAAGTGTGAGGGATGTAAGCTGTGCAAGTGAGAAGTGAGAGGTAAGAAGTAAGAGGTGAGAGAAGGTATGAAGCTATGCAAGACGATATGGACGATGGTGGCGGTGTTCGTAGCATTGTCAGCAACATCGTGCCACAAGGTAAAAAGCCAACTGTCGCGTACGACGGATGCCGACAGTCTGGTACTGGCCGTTAAAGCTTCAGGAACGCCAGAGCAGCTGATTGCCGTTGTTGACAGTCTCGAAAAACGAGGCGACATGAATAGCGTCAAAGCGAACAGTATGCGTGGTTATGCCTACTATCTGATGGAGAAAGACCGTATGGCAGAGATGTACTTCCGCAAAGCAATGGATGAGTATAAGCAACAAGACGAATCAACCTCGCGCATGTATATCATCAACATGAGTGCATTCTCCCGCCTGCTGCTGCTCAAGGGTAAGTATGAGGATGGCATCAAGGTCTGCACAGAGCTGCTGCAAGCCAACTCTGACAACCCAGAGAAAACCCCCATGAGCTACCGCATTCGCAGCAACCTGCTCAGCGATGTCGCTATCTTTAATGCCAACCTGGGACGTTACGAGGAGGCTGACCGCATCTTCAAACAGGCTTACGCCAACATAGAGCACGAATTGGGAAAGGACAGCATGGCACCCTACAACCTGACGCTGATAAGCGGTGATGCACGTATCGTCTTCAACAACCATGACCAGCAGCAACTGCTGGAGGAATGGTGCCACCGTGAGGAGGAAGCTATCCAACTGTGGGCAAAGACTGACGAAGCCAAGAGCAAACCGGCGGAACTGGACAGAATGTACGGCAAGCTTTACAGGTCGCTGATGGAGCTCTACCAGAGACAGGATAAGAAGAAAGAGACTGTCGAGGCCTACCGTAGGTTTATGAGTACCAAGTATGCACACAGTCTGAGCGGTAAGGTGCATAGCATCATCTTCCTGCAGAACGAAGGGCGTAGCGATGAAGCTGCAGCACTCTGCCCGTATATTGACACGCTGCTGGCAAGAAGTGGCAAACGCATCACTTTTGAGGAAATACGCGGATACCTGAAGGTGAAGTATAAAGTGTTGCGACAGGCTAACCACCAAAGCGAGGCCCTGCATGCTGCCGACCAGATATGCGAAGCCTTCGACTCTGCACTTACCTGGCACAAACAGGATGCTACGGCAGAGCTAGCAACCATCTATGAGACCCAGGAGAAAGAACATACCATCAACGTACAGCAGGCCAAGCTGTCACAACAGCGGTGGATAGGCACATTGGTTGCTGTTGTCCTGCTCGTCATCTTCTTCACTATCTATACTCTTTATCGCCGCAAGGCTACAAAGCGGTTGGCCATAGCTCACGAAGCATTAAAGACGGCTTACGACCAGTTAGAGGAGACGACAACGGCAAAAGAGCGCATTGAGAGTGAGCTACGCATTGCGCGTGATATCCAGATGTCGATGGTGCCGAGTGTTTTTCCCAACAGAGAAGGACTGGACATCTATGCTTCTATGACTCCTGCCCGTGAAGTCGGCGGTGACCTCTATGGCTATCTTCTTCTGGATGACGAATTGTATTTCTGTGTGGGTGATGTCAGCGGCAAGGGAGTCCCAGCCTCCCTGTTTATGGCTCAGGCCATCCGCCTCTTCATGGCATTAGCCAAGCAGCATCAGAAACCTGCGTATATAGCAAATAGACTGAATGGCGAACTGGCAGAGAACAACGAAAGCGGAATGTTTGTCACGATGTTTATCGGACTGGTGCATCTGGAAACAGGTCATCTCGACTATTGCAATGCCGGACATAATCCGCCCGTCCTGGGTGGCGATGCTGCTCATGGTTCCTTTATGAAGATTGAGCCTAATGCCCCTATTGGTCTTTGGCCTGACTTGGAATATGTCGGCGAGGAGATAGAGAGCATCAAAGACAAGCCACTGTTTATCTATACCGATGGCTTGAACGAAGCCGAGAACATCGAGCAGCAACAGTTCGGCGACGAACACTTACTGGATATCCTACAGCACACCAAATTTGAGAACGCCCG
>CAMNIA010000066.1 GCA_946540105.1 uncultured Prevotella sp.
AACATCATGGGTCAGCCAGATGTTGCCTCCTATTGTTGAGTGGTGACCAATAGTGATACGTCCTAGTACCGACGCATTCGAGTAGATGGTGACATAGTCCTCGATGATGGGGTGACGGGGCACGTTGAGCATGTTGCCGTCAGCGTCGTACTTGAAGCTCTTTGCTCCCAGTGTGACACCTTGATAGAGGGTTACGTGATTGCCAATGATACAAGTTTCGCCGATGACGACACCCGTTCCGTGGTCAATAGCAAAATACTCGCCGATTTGTGCCCCCGGGTGAATGTCGATGCCCGTATGCGAGTGAGCCTGTTCGGTGATGATGCGAGGTATGACGGGTACCTGCAATTCGTGCAGCTTGTGAGCGATGCGATAGTGAATCATTGTGCTGACGACGGGATAGCAGAAGATGACTTCGCCGTAGTTGGGTGCTGCGGGGTCGTTGTCGAACATCGCCTGTACATCGGTATAGATGACGCGCTTTATTTCAGGTAGCGCATCAAGGAAGTCGGCAGCCATCTGCTCCGCACATTGGTAGACGTGTTCTTTGTCGCGCAAGTCGCAATCGTCGCAGAACTGCAGTCCGTGGGCTATCTGCTTGACGAGCAGCTGCAACAGTTCTTGCATGTTTACGCCGATGTAGTATGACCGTATAGACTCGTCGGGCTGGCGCTTTGCGAAGTAGTCGGGGAAGATGATGCGCTGCACCAGGTTTACAATGCGTTCCACCTGTTCTACTGACGGCAGTGGGGCTTCTACGGCAGGCATCATGCTTATTTCCTGCTGGGTCATTTTAGACAGCAGGTGTACGTTTTTTAGCAATATGTCGTTAGTCTCTTTTTTCATTTCTTTTACTGTTTGTCTGTATGTTGGTAATGAAGAAGCGTCGGGTATGCCGGTTCTTTAGTTATAGAAATTCCATGAGATGCCAAATCGCAAGATGTTGGTATTAGTGGGGTAGTGTGGGGTGAGGAAGTAGTTTTTCGAGCCCGAGCTAGCATTTACATGACTCATGGCCACAAAGAAGCGGGCGCGCTTCAAGTGCATATTGACATAGACATCGATGAATGGGTAGTTGCCCAGTTCCACCTTCTCGTCGCTGTTCTTTTGAATGGCGAAACTGCTCAGTTGCGGCAGGTAGTCGGGTGCTTCGTATTTAGAGAACCACGTCAGAGTGCCTCCCAGTTCGACATCGAGCACGTGTGCCAGTTTCACCTTCAGATAGAGGTTCGAGAAGAGGTTCAGGTCGGGTAGGGGTAGTGCGCTGGGCATGCTGGAGTTCTGATAAGTTACGGTGTTGTCCCAGTGCAGAATTCCCCATTGCAGCTGCTGTTTCAGCTGTAGCGTCAGCACGTTGATGTTCTGCGACTCCTGGTACACGTCGGCAGTCAATCCCTCGCGTCCTTTTTCGGTAGATGTATAGCTCATGCCCAGATAGGTGTAGTTCTGTATCTCGTCGATAGCGACACGCAGCTGCGTCTTGGTCTTGTCATATGCAAACACACCTTCCAGGTGAGTGCGTGTCTCGGCATCGAGGCTCTTGTTCCACCACAGGTGCTTTGAGTGCATGTTCTCCAGCAGATAGGGTGCGACGATGCGGTTGAAAGCCGCTTTTGCTGCCAGACGCACCGTGTCACCGAAGAGTGGGAAGTTGAGGTCCGTGCTGAAGTTGAGTTCCATCTTGCCCCGATCCATACCCGTTATGCCAAATTCGGCGCCAGCATTGAAGTGGAACGTTTTCCCTTGCGTCTTGGCTATCTGTCCGCCAATGTTGGTACAATACCCTGTATATCTACCTAGATGGTAGGCGTTAGCGCCCTCTTCGAGTTCAGGGAAGAGGAACCGGCGGTACTCCATGCTGACAAAAGCTTTCAGTCCGGCTTTCATGTATTTGTTAAAGCCTTCCAGCAGTGCCAGCGCAAAGGTATTCTTGACGTTGGTGTAGCGGTGTTTGTCGTACATGCTGTTGCCTCCTGAGCTGCCTTCGTAGTCCAGGTCGTAGTAGGTATTGGCGTAGTAGTCGGCAGGCGTATAGTAAGCCTGGTTGATGTGTTCGTAGTTGTTGATGTCGAGGGTATGTATGATGCTGGTTACGGGCACGTACTCTTTCTTCATTGTGGCATCAATGCTGTCCTGCAGTGCCTGTGCTGCTGCTATACTGTCCATAGCGGCTTTGTCCACCTGTATTCGTGTGGTGTCCTTCTGTTGGCGTTCTTCACGTCTTACGGGTTCGTTTCCCATGATGCGTGCGTCCTTTGGTCGTCCGGCTGGTGCGGGTCCGACTACGGGAGCGTCTTTGCGCCCTTGGCTTTTATTCTTAGCGTCCTCCTTTTCTTTCTTCTCGCGTTCTTTCTTTTGCTTTGCCGAAGCTTGTGCGAACTTACGTGCTGCTATTTCTTCGTCGGTCATCTTTATCTTGCGATAGAAGCCGATGTTGTAGCGATGACTCAGGAAGAGGTGTTGCGACTTGTTGCGGTTCCAGTTGCTGTTGAGCACGGTAGGAATCTCGTTTTCGCTATACTGTGTAGTCTCCTGTTCAGGGTGAGTTATGTAGTTGTCGTTGACGATGCCTCCGTTCTCGTTGGCTTTATGCTGATAGCTGGTTCCCAGCAGGTGCATCTGGTAGCGGTCTCCGCGATAGCTGGCAAAGATTGTAGCACGGAAGTGTGAGACATTCTGGTTCTGGTAGTATCCGCGTCCGTAGTGATAGTCCAAATCGAACCCCATGCCCAGGCGTTTGTTGGCGTTGACGGCAAATTTGGCGTCTATGTGGTCTTCGCCGTTTTCCTTGTTGCCGCAGTTGTCGTAGCTGATGTTGGTGTATGGCGACAGCGTGTTCAGGAACAAGAACTCGTCGGGTTCTTTGCGTACGTAGCTGTATGCGTCGGTAAAGAGAAACTGGCTGGTAGGCTTACGGTCAATGAAGACGCGGCTCAGTCGTGACGAGTAGTTGTTGCCTATGGTGTTATACTCCCCATAGAGTCCTGTGGCGTAGATGCTGTTCTGATAGAGGTGTGGCATCGTGTCCAGCTGCGTGGGTGTTATGTCGCCGAAGCGTCGGTCGACGGTCCACGCCCAGACGCCTTTGGGAACTTCCTTGTTGACGTGGGTAGAGTCGCGTTTGTTCGGGTTGAAGTTTCCGTTCTGTGTGTCGGTCTGTGTGATGTTTCCGTTCTCGTCGATTTGGTTCATCACTTGTGCCTGCACAGCCCATGCAGTGCAGAGGAGGAGGGCGAGTATGGAGAGCGCTTTCTTCATCGTTCAATGTTCATCATGCGCAATGCTGACTCACAGAATTTTACCACCATTGCGCACAGAATGATGTAGATACCAGTCTCGCGGCTTCTGAAGAAGTAGAATCCCAGTCCTACCAGAGCTCCAAGCATGAAGATGATGTTCAGCCAGTTGCGAATGACTTTGATGTTCATTTCAGCAGGGTTTCAAATTTGTTAAACAAGAAATCTTTGCGGTCTATCGTCTTTCGGCGGAACTTGCCGCTCAGTGGCAAGAGGCGTGTATTCTTCTTGTTGACGGCCTCCTTGTCCGAAATCCACTCTTCAGCCTTGTAGCGCAACTGGTCTTTGCCCGTTCCGTAGATGTAGTGTATGCGGCTGATGCTGATGGTAGCCTGTCCGTCTGCGCATGTGGCTTTCAGCAGGTATAGGAAGCGTGTACGGTCCAGCACGACGACGTTGCTCTTGAAGACGAGCCACTCGTCGAACGTAGCGCCCAGCGTCCACTGCAGCGAGTCTTCCAGCACTATCTGACTGCTCACCTGATTGCGCTCGCCGACCATCTTCTTCATGTAAGTCCTTACGATGCCGTAGACCTCACGTGCCGACTTGCCTGGGGCTGCTATCGTTTTCTCAAAGACTATCTTTCCGTCAACCATCGGGACGGCGCCCTTCAGGTATTTAGCGTCAGGATTGACCTGAACCGTTTCTCCCTGGGGTGTCTCTTCCTCTTCAGGTTGTTCCCACGTATTGTCCTGTGCCCACAGACAGAGGGGCATCATGGCTATCAAAATCAACAGAAATTTCTTCATGTCCGAACAATAGATTATGTGTTTACAATTTGCAAATTTACAAAAAAAAATGGAAACTACCGTTACTTTCGCCGATATTTTGCACTTTTTCACCTTTGCCCCTGTGTAGCGGCTTTACTTCAGTTCCAATTCCTGCTGCAAGCGTATGATTTCGTCTCGATACTGTGCGGCCTGCAGGAAGTCCATCTTCTTGGCGGCATCCTTCATCAGGCGTGTCGTCTCTGCGATGCTCTTCTCCAGCTGCTGTCGCGTCATGCGTTCTATGATGGGGTCGGCAGCCATTGCAGCCACTTGCTGGTTTGCGCCGTATGTGGTGCGTTGCAGTTCCTTGGCATCGCTGGAGTCGCCGCTTACCAGCGAGACGTTGAGAGCCTTCTTGATTTGTGTCGGTGTGATGCCGTGCTCCTCGTTGTACTTCAGCTGTTTAGCCCTTCGGCGCGTGGTTTCGTCGATGGTAAGCTGCATTGATGCCGTGATGGTGTCGGCATACATGATGACCTTACCGTTGACGTTGCGTGCAGCACGGCCTGCAGTCTGTGTCAGCGAGCGGTGTGAGCGCAGGAATCCCTCCTTGTCGGCATCGAGTATGGCTACAAGCGACACCTCGGGCAGGTCCAGTCCTTCGCGCAGCAGGTTGACACCCACCAGTACGTCGTACGTCCCGTTGCGCAGGTTTTCCAGTATCTTCACGCGCTCCAGCGTCGTTACCTCGCTGTGGATGTATGCCGTCTGGATGTCGTGGTTCAGCAGATACTCCGACAGCTCCTCCGCCATACGCTTGGTGAGTGTGGTTACGAGCACGCGCTCGTGGCGTTCTATGCGCTGGTGTATCTCTTCCATCAGGTCGTCAATCTGGTTTTCTGTAGGCCGCACCTGAATCTCGGGGTCCAGCAGTCCCGTGGGACGTATCAGCTGTTCCACCACCACGCCTTCGGCTTCTTGCAACTCGTAGTCGGCAGGTGTTGCCGAAACGTAGATAACCTGGTGTGTCAACTGCCGAAACTCGTCGAACGTCAAGGGGCGGTTGTCGAAGGCTGCCGGCAACCGGAATCCGTACTCCACCAGATTGGTCTTGCGGGCGCGGTCGCCACCGTACATCGCACCGATTTGCGGTACGGAGACGTGGCTTTCGTCAATCACCATCAGGTAGTCGTCAGGAAAGAAGTCCAGCAGGCAGTAGGGTCGTTCGCCAGCCTGTCTGCCGTCGAAGTAGCGCGAGTAGTTCTCGATGCCCGAACAGTGGCCCAGTTCCTTTATCATCTCCATGTCGTACTCCACGCGTTCCTTGATGCGCTGCGCCTTCATGGTGTCGCCCTGTTCTTCGAAGAATGCCACCTGTTTCACCAGGTCGTCCTGAATGTGGCGTATGGCGATGTTGGTCTGTTCCTGCGTGGTCATGAAGAGGTTGGCAGGATACAGCTTGTAGGCTTCAAATTTCGCCATGCGCTGCATGGTGACGCTGTCCAGCTCTTCTATGCTGTCAATCTCGTCGTCCCAGAACGTGATGCGCAGAATGGCCTCACTGTAAGCCATCGCGATGTCGATGGTGTCGCCTTTGACGCGAAAGTTGCCGCGCTTCAGTTCTATGTCGTTGCGGACGTATAGAGCTGCTACCAATTTTCTTAACAATACGTTGCGGCTTAACACCTGTCCGCAGTGCACCTCTATGATGTTCTCGTTGAGCGCCATAGGACTACCCATGCCGTAAATGCACGAAATAGATGATATAACGACAACGTCTTTTCTGCCTGACATCAAGGCACTTACGGCACGCAGTCGCAGGCGGTCTATCTCTTCGTTGATAGCCAGGTCCTTCTCGATGTACGTATCAGACGTGGGCAGATAAGCCTCAGGCTGGTAGTAGTCATAATAACTGACATAATACTCTACGGCGTTCTCAGGAAAGAAACCCTTCATCTCCTCATAGAGCTGTGCCGCCAGCGTCTTGTTGTGCGACAGTATCAGCGTGGGTTTCTGAGCGTTGGCAATGACGTTGGCAATGGTGAACGTCTTACCTGAGCCCGTCACGCCCAGCAGCACCTGCGACTTGTCGCCGCGCTCCAGTCCGTCGGTCAACTGGCGTATGGCTTCGGGCTGGTCGCCCGTGGGTTTGTATTTTGATGTGAGCAGAAACTTTGTCATAATTCGTGCAAAATTACGAAATATTTCATAATTCACACCCTATAATCCTAATTTTTATCAAAAAACTTTGTTTTTCTCACTGAAAATAACTACTTTTGCACGTCAAAATTCGAAATAACACATGAAGGCAACCGTCATAACACTCATTTCTGCCGCACTCCTGCTGTCAGGATGTGCCAACGAGTTTAACCGGCTTTACAAGTCGCCCGACCTTACTTACAAGTACGAGTGTGCCAAACAATACTTCGCTTTGGGCAAGTACCAGCAGGCAGTAACACTGCTGGAAGACGTGGTGACATCGCAGAAGGGTAGGGAGAATGCCCAGGAGAGCCTGTATCTGCTGGGAATGGCGCAATACAACAACGGTGACTACGAGAGCGCCAGCATCACGTTCAAGAAGTATTTCTCCAGCTACCCCAAGGGTTATTTTGCCGAACAGGCCTGCTATAACATCGGCGAGTCGCTGTTCGAGAGCGTGCCAGAACCACGTCTGGACCAGACACCGACGGTCGGCGCCATCACTGCTTATCAGAACTTCATGGACTACTATCCGGAGTCTCCTCTGCGCGACGATGCCCAAAACAAGCTGTTCGTCTTGCAGGACAACCTGGTGATGAAGGAACTGCTCAATGCCAAACTCTACTACAACCTGGGCGGCTACTTCGGCAATGTCAACTCCAACACCGAGTCCAACTACGAGTCGTGCATCATCACGGCACAGAACGCGCTGAAGAACTATCCGTACTCGCCGCTGCGCGAACAGTTCTCAGAACTGGTTATGAAGAGCAAGTACCACTTGGCAAAGAACAGTTCGGAGGAGAAGAAGGTAGACCGCTACCGCGATGCCGAGGACGAGTGTTATGCCTTCATCAACGAGTTTCCCGAGTCGAAGAGCGTCAGCATCGCCAACGACTTCATCGAGAAATGCCGTAAGTTTACACGTACGTCAAACTGATACTTTTATTTCATCAACATACGAAAAAGCAATAATAAATATAAGGAAAAAGAATGGATTACAAGAAATCAAAAGCACCGGTAAACACCGTAACCCGCAACATCATGGACCTCTGTCAGGAGACGGGCAACATCTACGAGAGTGTAGCTATCATCGCCAAGCGCGCCAATCAGATCAGCTACCAGATAAAGGAAGACCTCAGCAAGAAACTCGCAGAGTTTGCGTCGTATAACGATTCGCTCGAAGAGGTGTTCGAGAACCGTGAACAGATAGAGATTTCGCGTTATTACGAGAAGCTGCCCAAACCCTCGCTGCTGGCAACGCAGGAGTTTATCGAGGGCAAAGTCTATTGGCGCGACCCCGCTCGCGAGCAGCTGTATGAGGACGACCGTCAGTAGGTGTCTGCTCATAACGTCACACGTCACTTCTGAAAAGCGTTATTCCTATGTGGCAACGTAAACAAACCGTATTCCTGCTGCTGGCCGTAGTGCTGGCAGCAGTCACACTGTGCAGCGACTTCTACTCGTGGGGGCAGCACGCCATCCTGGTGCTGGCAGCAGCCGTCAACCTGCTGACCGTTTTTCTGTACAGGCGCCGACCGCTGCAGGTAGTGCTCTGCACCATCAGCCTCTTTCTTTACCTGGGCTGGTATCTCGCGTTGGTAGTCTTCAGCAAACAGCAGGCTCCCGATGCCAGCCAGTTCCAGCTGCCTTGGTCGGCGGTGCTACCTGCCGTATGTCTCATCCTCGTGGTGATGGCGCGTCAGGCCGTCAAGTCCGACGAGCGCCTCGTGCGGGCTGCCGACAGGCTACGCTAAACCCTGCGTGTAAGTTTAGACATCCCCCCGAACTTATTCACTTATGCACTTATTCACTTTTGACATTTAGGTTTTAGAATTTTACTAATATTATAATTACTTTATATATAATATATATATTATATATAAAGTAAAGGTTATATTTCAAGTTTTTCTGAAAATGCAGATGTCAAATGTCAAAAGTGAATAAGTG
>CAMNIA010000067.1 GCA_946540105.1 uncultured Prevotella sp.
TAAGGAACACATAGTAAAGAATGGTGAAAAATTTGGAAGTATCAAAAATAATGAGTAACTTTGCAGCATGAGAGTTGTCATACAACGTGTCAGTCACGCAAGCGTAACAATAGAAGGTACCCTGAAATCAGCAATAGCACAGGGGTTTCTGATACTCGTCGGCATCTGCAACGAGGACACGTCCGAGGATGTTGACTGGCTGGTACGGAAGGTTGCAAACCTGCGTGTATTCGATGACGAGAATCACATCATGAACCGTGCCATCACGGAGGTTGATGGTGAAGCATTGGTGATAAGCCAGTTCACGCTGTTTGCCAGCTATAAGAAAGGCAATCGTCCCTCGTGGATTCATGCAGGCTCACACGAACACGCTATCCCACTCTACCATGAGTTCTGCGACAAGTTGTCTGATGCCATAGGAAAACAAGTCAAGACGGGCGAGTTTGGTGCTGACATGAAAGTGGAACTGTTGAACGATGGACCTGTCACCATCTGTATGGACACTAAGAATAAAGAGTAATATGACGTTACAGGAAGCTCAACGCACTGTAGATCAGTGGATTAAAACATACGGTGTACGTTATTTCACTGAACTGACTAACATGACGGTGCTGACTGAAGAGGTTGGTGAACTGGCACGTATCATAGCGCGCCGCTATGGCGAACAGTCATGGAAGACCGACGACCCACGCAGAGATGACAATGGTAAATCTGCTCTGGGTGAAGAAATGGCGGATATTCTCTGGGTGTTGCTATGCCTGGCAAACCAAACAGGAACTGACCTTACAAAAGCACTTGAAAGGTCTATCGAAAAGAAGACAAAGCGCGATAAGAATCGTCATATAAATAATGAGAAACTGAAATAAAGAGACAACATTTTAATTATTAACCAAAATTTAAAGAAAACTATGAAAGAACATTGCAATTGCGGACACGAGCATCATCACCACGATGAGCATTTGGAAGACATGTACCAGCAGGCCTTAAACCTATACAACCTCGATATTAAAGATGAAGAGGTGAAGGCTGCCGTAGAGAAGATTATCAAGGAGAAAGTTCCTGAGAACGACACACCAGAAGTAAAGCGCTTTATGTTCGGCAGCATTGAGTTGACAACGCTGACGACGCTAGACTCAGACGAAAGCGTACTACAACTGGTTGAGAAGGTAAACCAGTTTGCACACGAATATCCCCACTTCCCACATGTAGCAACGGTTGTCACCTATCCTCGCTTTGCCAAGTTGGTCAGCCAGTCGCTGGAGGTTGGTGGCGTCATTCCCACCGTCGTCAGTGGTGCCTTCCCATCATCACAGGCACTCATGGAGATCAAGATTGCCGAGACGTCACTCGCCATTCGCGATGGTGCCAAAAACGTCGATATCGTCATGCACGTAGGACAGTTCCTGAGTGGCGACTATGAAACGGTCTGCGATGAAATCAGAGAGCAGAAGGCAGCCTGCGGTGACGTTCCCATGAAGGTTATTCTGGAAACGGGCGACCTGGGCTCTTGCGCCAACATCAAGAAAGCCTCTATCCTCTCGATGTATGCAGGTGCTGACTACATCAAGACTTCTACCGGTAAGGAGAAAGTTAGCGCTACACCTGAAGCTGCTTATGTGATGTGTCAGGCCATCAAGGAATACTTCCAGAAGACTGGCATCCGCGTTGGTTTCAAGCCTGCGGGTGGCATCAACACCGTGATGGATGCCCTCACCTACTACACCATCGTAAAGGAAGTGCTGGGTGAAGACTGGCTTAACAACGAACTGTTCCGCTTGGGCACCAGCCGTCTGGCTAACCTGCTGCTCACAGAACTGGAAGGACACGAAATTAAGTTCTTCTAAGAGATAGTAAGACTGTTTAATCTGAAAAGAAAGTATTAATTAGGAAAAGCGGCTTTTCTTGAGCCGCTTTTCTTATTTGCCGCAAAGGCGCATATCCGTATCAATAGTTACGCTGAACAACATAATCTACATAAGCCGACAGCGCATCGCGTATATCCGCCTGTTTAACGTCTTTGTCTATATATTCCTTGCAGCGTTGGCTGAATTTTGTCATACACTGTTCGGCATAATCGATGCCACCCTGTTGTTTAGTAAACTCAACCAAAACTGCGATTTCATCAGCATTGATTGTTCCTGCCTTTACTTTGTGAGCCAAGGTGTGCATGGATTCATAATTCGTATTATTCAACGCATAGATAACAGGAAGTGTCAGTTTACCTTCAGCCATATCGTTACCTGTAGGCTTACCAACCTCTTTTGCATCAAAATAATCAAAGATGTCATCGCGAATCTGAAACATGATACCCAAATTCCGACCAAACATGCGGGCACGCTCTACCTCTTCAGTCGTCGCACCTGCTGACATAGCTCCAATGGCAGCACAAGCCTCAAAGAGTGCTGCCGTCTTCTGCTGAATGATCTGATAGTAAGTGTCTTCGCTGATGTCTTCGCGCTGGATATTCTCCAACTGAAGTATCTCACCAGCCGCTAAAGTACGACCCAACTCAGCCAACTGTTGCACAATCTGTTGGTGATTGGTATAAGCAACGTGAAGCAAGGCAGTGGAGAGAATATAATCACCTATCAGAACTGCTTTCTTATTATTAAACGAGGCATTGACTGACGGTTGTCCTCTACGCTCAGCACTCTCGTCTACGACATCATCATGAACCAGTGAGGCCGTATGAAGCAATTCCAGACCGATTGCCGAATGTAAGGTGACATCCGACACACTCCCATAGTTTTTTGCCATCAGCAACATCAGGATAGGACGCATGCGCTTTCCTCCCCGCTGTCTGATATGTTTCAATGCAGACTCCAACACGCCACCAGGCTGGTATGTCAGCGCTTGTTCAAAAAGAGCGATGAAATCAGCTAAATCATGCGAAATTGGCTGTTTAATGATGCTTACGTAATCCATGAGTTTCCTAATTTTTCCACAAAATTACTGAAAATAATTGGATAATAACTTATTTTTTAGTAATTTTACGCGAAAATTTACATATTGTTATGGATAAACTATTCCTTTTTGACGCATACGCACTCATCTACAGGTCGTACTACGCATTTATCAAGAACCCTCGTATCAACTCAAAGGGACTGAATACGTCAGCTATCGTGGGCTTTGTCAATACCTTGCAAGAGGTGCTGACAAAGGAACAACCCACCCACCTGGGGGTTGCCTTTGACCCTCATGGTCCGACATTCCGTAGTGAGGCATATCCAGCTTATAAAGCCCAGCGCGAAGCTACACCAGAAGATATCCGTAAAGCTATACCCATCATCAAAGACCTGCTGCGGGCTTGGAACATACCCATCCTGCAAGTTGACGGTTTCGAGGCTGACGACGTGATAGGCACGCTGGCAACGAAAGCCGGCAAGCAAGGCATCACTACTTATATGCTTACACCGGATAAAGACTACGGACAACTGGTCACCGACAATGTGTTTATGTACCGTCCTCGTCATGGAGGCGGCTATGAAGTAATGGGACCAGAGGAGGTAAAAGCAAAATATGCCATTCCATCGACGTCTGCTGTCATCGATTTGCTAGCATTGATGGGTGACGCTTCTGATAACTTCCCTGGTTGTCCTGGTGTGGGAGAAAAGACAGCCGTAAAACTCATCAACGACTTTGGCAATGTTGAACAGTTGATAGAAAGAACGTCTGAACTGAAAGGAGCACTCAAGACAAAAGTCGAAACACACATCGATGAAATCAAACTTTCTAAATTCTTAGCTACCATCAGAACCGATGTACCCATCGAACTCAAGATGGACGAATTGAAAGTCACGCAACCTAACGAAGCAGAACTCTCCAAAATCTTGGAAGACCTTGAGTTCAAAAGCCTGGCAAACAAAATTCTTAAAAAATCTGAAGTAAAGCAAAAACCTGCTAACGGACAACTCGATCTCTTTGCCGAATTTGCGGACGAAGGTGCGACCGATTCAGAATTTTCGAGTTTTGAGAGCTTAAAAACGGTGCCTCACGAATACAAACTCGTTGAAAGTGAAGAAGATGCGCGAAAATTATATGACTTTTTTAGGACAAAAGATTTTCTCGTTCTAGATACGGAAACCACTTCTACGTCTGCTATCGATGCCGAATTGGTAGGTTTAAGCTTCTCGGTTGAGGAACACAAAGCGTTTTATGTTCCTGTGCCTGCTGAACGAGAAGAGGCGTTGCGAATTGTCAATATCTTCAAACCGCTTTATGAAGACCCTTCGATTTTGAAGATTGGACAAAACCTGAAGTACGACCTCGAGGTGTTACGTAACTATGGTGTTGAGCTAAAAGGTAAGCTGTGGGATACGATGATAGCACACTATCTCATTCAACCGGAACTTCGTCATAATATGGATTATATGGCTGAGGTGTATCTGCATTACAAGACCATCCATATCGACGAGCTGATAGGTGCAAAAGGTAAAAACCAGCGAAGCATGCGTGAGCTCTCCCCTACCGATGTCTATGAGTATGCTTGCGAAGATGCAGACATCACCCTGCAGCTAAAGAACAAGCTCGAACCTGAACTCAAGGCGCACGATTGCGAAAAACTCTTCTACGAGATAGAAATGCCGCTGATGCCGGTATTGGCAGAGATGGAAATGAATGGCGTCTGTCTGGACACAGCATCACTGAAGGAGACCTCAACACAACTCACGCAGCGGATGGTCGACCTTGAAGCGCGCATCTATGAATTGGCAGGTGGGCAGTTTAATATTGCCTCGCCCAAACAAGTAGGAGAAATTCTCTTTGATAAGTTGAAGATTGTTGAGAAAGCCAAAAAGACCAAGAAAGGACAATACGTCACCTCAGAGGAAGTGCTGCAACAGCTGAAACACAAGCACGAAATCGTAGCTGACATCCTAGAGCATCGCGGACTGAAGAAACTCATCGGAACTTATATTGAAGCTCTGCCCAAGCTCATCAATCCGCGTACAGGACATATCCACACCTCCTTTAACCAAACCATCACCGCTACAGGGCGCCTGTCGAGCAGCGACCCCAACCTGCAGAACATTCCCATTCGTGGCGAGGACGGCAAAGAAATCCGCAAGGCTTTCATCCCAGAGCCAGGCTGTCTGTTCTTCTCTGCCGACTACAGCCAGATAGAACTACGCGTAATGGCACACTTGAGTGGTGATGCGAACATGATAGAGGTATTCCGCGAGGGCAAGGATCTGCATGCTGCCACTGCTGCCAACATCTACAAAAAGACCATTGACGAAGTGACGCGCGACGAACGCACCAAGTCAAAGCGTGCCAACTTTGGCATCATTTATGGCATCACCGTCTTTGGTTTAGCGGAGCGTTTAGACATACCGCGCGACGAAGCCAAGATGCTGATAGACGGTTACTTCCAAACCTTCCCACAGGTACATGACTATATGGAGAAATCCAAGGAGATAGCCCGTCAGCAAGGTTACGTCACCACCCTATTCGGACGTCGTCGTTACCTGCCCGACATCAACTCAGCCAACAGCGTCGTTCGTGGCTTTGCCGAACGCAACGCCATCAACGCCCCCATACAGGGCACAGCCGCCGACATCATCAAGGTGGCAATGATACACATCTTCCAGCGCTTCAAGGCTGAAGGCATCAAGAGCAAGATGATCTTACAGGTCCATGACGAACTGAACTTCAGCGTCTATCCTGACGAGAAAGAACAGGTGGAGCGCATCGTATTAGAAGAGATGCAGAATGCCTTCCAGATGAAAGTCCCCTTAGTGGCAGACTCCGGCTTCGGCAAAAACTGGCTGGAGGCACACTAACATCCAGCATTTGAGTCCCTTGGTAAGGGGCGGCTATAACGCAGGGATAAAAAAAGCGAATAAAATTTGTTTTTGTTCTCGCTAAATCGTACCTTTGCAGTCAAAAATCAAACGTTAACGAAAAGACATGTCATTAAAATGTGGTATTGTAGGACTGCCTAACGTGGGCAAGTCCACCTTATTTAACTGTCTGTCGAGTGCGAAGGCACAGGCAGCCAATTTCCCTTTCTGTACGATAGAGCCGAATGTAGGTGTGATCACCGTTCCTGACGAGCGTCTGACGAAACTCGCCGAACTGGTACACCCAGGACGCATCGTGCCAGCAACATGTGAAATCGTAGACATTGCAGGTCTCGTCAAGGGAGCCTCTAAAGGTGAAGGACTTGGCAACAAGTTTTTAGGAAACATACGTGAGACGGATGCTATCATCCACGTGTTGCGCTGCTTTGAGGACGAGAACATCACGCATGTTGACGGTACGATAGACCCCATCCGTGATAAGGAAATCATCGATACAGAGTTGCAGTTGAAAGACCTGGAGACCATTGACAGCCGTCTGGCAAAGACCGAGAAGGCCGCTGCTGCAGGCAACAAAGATGCCAAGATAGAGGTTGGTGTTCTGAAGGCATATAAAGAGGTGTTGGAGCAAGGCAAGAACGCCCGCATCGTCAGCTTCGAGAGCAAGGACGAACAAGACTGTGCCAAGAACCTGTTCCTGCTGACTGCCAAACCGGTGCTGTACGTATGCAATGTCGGTGAGGCAGATGCCAAGAGTGGTAATGCTTTTACGCAGAAGGTAGAGGCACTTGCCAAAGAAGAAGGTGCCGAGTCGATGGTGATAGCCGCCAAGACCGAAGAAGACATTGCCGAACTGGAGTCGTACGAAGACAAGCAACTGTTCCTCGAGGAGCTAGGCCTGGAGGAGAGCGGCGTCAACCGCCTCATCAAGAAAGCCTACGCCCTGCTGAACCTTGAGACCTTCATCACCGCTGGTGAGATGGAAGTCAAGGCGTGGACGTACAAGAAAGGCTGGAAGGCACCTCAGTGTGCCGGCGTCATCCATACCGACTTCGAGAAAGGCTTCATCCGCGCCGAGGTCATCAAGTACGACGACTACATCCAGTATGGCTCCGAGGCTGCTGTACGCGAAGCCGGCAAGATGGGCATTGAGGGTAAGGAGTATGTCGTTCAGGACGGCGACATCATGCATTTCAGGTTTAACGTATGATAGCGCAACTTTTATACATCACCTGGAACCCCAGCCTTACCGTAGGACCCTTCCGCTGGTATTCGCTGTGCTGGCTCATCGGATTGCTGCTGGCATACCTTGTCGTGAAGCGCCTGTATAAGGAGCAGAATATCAAGGACGAGCTCTTCGACCCCCTCTTCATCTACTGCTTCATGGGAATCCTGATAGGTGCGCGCCTTGGGCATTGCCTCTTCTATCAGCCAGACTACTTCCTGACCAGCGGCAGAGGCATCATCGAGATGCTGCTACCTATCCATATCACCGACGGCGACTGGACCTTTACGGGCTACGAAGGGCTGGCCTCACATGGTGGAACGCTGGGACTGATGATAGCGCTGTGGCTTTATGTCAAGCGGACGGGTCTGAGCATCTGGCGCGTCCTCGACAACATCGCCATTGCCACCGGTATCACAGCCTGTTTCATCCGCTTGGGTAACCTGATGAATAGCGAGATTATCGGTAGGGTGACTGATGTGCCGTGGGCTTTCGTCTTCGAGCGGGTAGATATGCAGCCGCGTCATCCTGGGCAGCTGTATGAGGCTATAGCCTATGGGGTACTGTTCTTCTTGATGTGGGGGTTGTACAAGCGGGATATGTCTGCGGGCAAACCGCAGACCACGG
>CAMNIA010000068.1 GCA_946540105.1 uncultured Prevotella sp.
TTTAATTTAAAAAGAACAGACTGACACCCAGGACGGAAATGACGGCTCCGACGACAGCCCGCCAGGTGATGGGCTGACGAAACAGCCAATAGGACGGCAGGATGATGATGATGGGTGTCAGTGCCATAAGCGTGGAGGCGATGCCGGCACTGGCATATTGTACCGCCATAAGCGAGAAGCCGACACCAACGAAGGGTCCGAAGACGGTAGTGGCGGTGGCGACAGCCAAGCCCCTCACGTCGTGCAGCGCCTCGCCGAGCGGTCGGAAGCCGTCGCGCCAGCAGAGCAGCAGGCTGAAGCCCAGGAGTCCCACGATGCAGCGTAGGAAGTTGGCACCGAAGGGTATGAGCCAGGCGGGCATCGCCGTCGCATCGAAGTGGTCCATGCCTATCTTGCTCAGCACCAGTCCGACTCCTTGACACATCGCCGCGCCAACGGCATAGAGCACACCACTGAGGGGCAGTCGGAGCGACACCTTGTGATGATGGCCTCGCCCCAGAACGGAGATGCCGATGCCCAGCAGCGTCGTCAGCATGGCAACGATACTCGTGGGCGACATCTGCTGACCCAGCGTGACCCACGCCATGAGGGCTGCCGACAGGGGTGCCAACGTCATGAACAACTGACCATAGCGCGACCCGATGATGATGTAGCACTGAAACAGGCAGAAGTCGCCGATGACGTAACCCACCAACCCCGACAGGAACATCCAGCCGCAGGCCGACAGCGACGTGACGGGTGGCAGCACACTGCCCGTCACCATCCAGAACAGTGGTACGGAGAAGAGCAGCGTCAGTGCCATGCGCAACACGTTGAGTGTCAGATTGCCCAACCGCTTGCTGCCATACTCGCAGAGCAGCGCTGCAGCGGTCCACGAGAAGGCAACGCCAATGGATATGATTTCGCCGAGATATGCCATCATGCTGTTCAATCGTCTGTCAGCTCTATCACCTGTCCGTCATAGGCCAGCTGGATGTTAGCAGGCAGCGAGGCGTTGACCTCAGCATGTCGCCCAATGTCGTGGCTGGAGTGGATGAGCCAGGTCTGGCGAGCTCCGATGCGCTGAGCAAAGGCTACAGCCTCGTCGAGTGTCTGGTGGGAGTGGTGTGGCTTCTGACGTAACGCATTGACTACCAGCGTGTCTACACCCTGCAGATAGGGTATCTCGTCGTCGCTGATGGTCTTCATGTCGGTGATGTAAGCGAGAGGAGTTTGAAGTGTGAAATTTGAAGTTTGAAGTTTGTGATTTGAATCTTGAAACCTGAAACTTGAATCTTGAAATCCATGATTTGTGGGGGTATGGCGGAAGATGTAGCCGAAGATGGGGAGGTCGTGGTGCATCACCTCGATGGGCATAATACGAATGTCACCAATCTGGAATTCACGATGCTTCTCTATCTCGTGCAACTGGATGGCGGGCACGCCAGGATAGCGGTGCTCGGCAAAACAGTAGGGCAACATCTGGAGCATGCTCTCACAGGCTATGGCGTTGGCGTAGACGTTGATTTCGCCAAACTGACAGTATGGGCGTATGTCGTCCATGCCTCCCACGTGGTCGTAGTGGGCATGGGTGACGAGGATGCCGTCGATGCGTCGGAAGGGCTGCGGCATAATCTGCTGTCGGAAGTCGGGACCTATGTCGATGAGCAGGCGTGTCGTCGGCGTCTCGAGCAATGCTGAGCAGCGCAGCCGTTTGTCGTGAGCATCGGGGCTGGTGCACGTATGGCATTGGCAGCCTATGGTTGGCACGCCGCACGATGTACCTGTTCCGAGAAAAGTAAATTTCATAGAATTTAAAATTTCAAACAATGTTCACTTCCGGACGGATATCGATGCCAAACTGCTGGCGAACATCGTGCTGGATGGCACGACAGAGACGAACGATATCCTGTCCCGTAGCACCACCTCGATTGACCAAAACCAGCGCCTGACGCTCGTGAACGCCGGCAGGCCCCAGCGAGCGTCCCTTCCACCCGCACTGGTCAATCATCCAACCAGCAGGTATCTTCTCGTGGTCGGCATCAACATGGTAATGGGGCATCTGCGGATAGCGTGCAAGGAGGTTTTCAAACTGCTGGCGACTGACCACCGGATTCATGAAGAAGCTACCGGCATTGCCCGTCACTTTCGGGTCGGGAAGTTTTACATTCCGTATATCGATGATGACCTGGCGCAGCTGCTGCGCTGTGGGCTCAGTAATCCCCCTCGTTTGCAGTTCAGAAAGGATGTTGCCATAGTCTAACCGAGGTGTAAAAACATCTGAGAACTTATAAGTTACGAATGTGATGAGATACTTGTTCTTCCACTCACCCTTGAAGCGGCTCTGCCTGTAGGCATACTGACATTCGGCATTGGTAAAGACACACTTGCGACCTGAAGAAATCTCAACAGCCTCGACGCTGACGATGAGGTCTTTCACCTCAGCTCCGTAGGCACCGATGTTCTGTACAGCGCTGGCTCCGACATCACCAGGAATGAGCGACAGGTTCTCGGCACCATAGCGTCCGCCGGAAAGGCTCTTGGCTACCACGTCGTCCCAAGTCATACCACTGCCGCAACGCATCAGCAGGCCATCCTCCGTACAGGTCTTCATGGCCGAATGAACCACCGTGCCGTCAAAGTCGCGTGTGAGCAGCAAATTGCTGCCACCACCGATAATCAGAAACGGCTTGCCGTCAGCACGCAGCTGTCGCGCCACCTCCTCAGCTTCGGCCTCGTCAGCATACTCCAGAAACCGGCTACATCGCGCCTCAATACCGAACGTATTGTGGGCAAGGAGACTGTAATTACGAATATCTCTCATGCGGATTCAGGTTATTAGCTTCGACAGCTTCCAGTCTTTGCCGTGTTTGCGGAAGTTCATCTGCAGCTCAAGACCGTTGGCAATGCCGCGCAGCACATAGATCTTGCGCGTACCTTCTTTCTCAGGCTTACCGTAAACGATGTTCCAGATGCTCTTCGAGGGCAACTCGGGAGCAAAGGCCTCCCACGTGTCGCGTGTAATGATACCCTCCATCATCTTGAAGTCATCGTCGGGGTCGGGCCCCACGAAACCCACGGTAGGCTCGAGGTGCTTGGCCTGATACTGCTGACTGACGGCAAACTGCTGGTAGAACGCCAGGAAGGAGGCGTTGTGCGACTGGCTAAGCGGTATCTGGTTGATGCTGGTCATCATCCACGTGCCACGAATGCGGTTGAAGACGTACTGGCGCACAGTCTGCTCGTCGAAGCTTATCTTCTCGACTACCGCATGTGTAAGACTCGTGTCCTTCACCGCTTCCATGTGGCGCTCGCTGTCGAAGAGCAGCGTGTAGTAGCCCTGCCGCATGAAGAAGTAGTCCATCTGCCACGACTTGCGCTCAACAAGGCGCTCATGACCATCCTCAACGACTTTCAGGGGAAAGACGATGCGCTCGCGCTGCAACTGGCGATTGCCTGCGAAGTTGAATACAAAGTCGTCAAACAACTCATCGGCAGCCTTCGGAACGATGACGTGCGAAAAGTCCTCGTCGAGCGTGTCGGAAGACAACGAATCGACCGACAGCGAATCGGCATCAGCACCGCCCGTCTGTCCGTTGCTGCCACCTCGACACGATGCCAGCACGACGGCAGCTGCAAAAGAGAAAAAAATCAGATAACGTCTCATCTGTAAGTTTCAGAATTCATGTTTTCTCTCAAAATTTGCTGCAAAGTTACAAATATTCTTTAATTTTTAATGTTTAATCTCTATTTTTTTATACCTTTGCATCAAAATTTCAAGATTAGGGTAATAAACACATCGCAGAATAACGCAGATTATGATACTCGACAAGATAGACGAACTTCTGAAAGAAGTACAGAACCTCAGCGCCAAGAACGCTGAAGAGGTGGAACAGCTGAGACTGAAATACCTCAGCAAGAAAGGTGAGATAACAGCACTAATGAACGACTTCCGCAACGTGGCTGCTGACCAAAAAAAGACAGTGGGCATGAAGATTAACGAGCTGAAGCAGTTGACGCAGGAGCGCATCAACCAGCTGAAGGAGCAGACGGAGTCGCAAGAGACGGACAACGAGCATGTAGACCTCACACGTACACCCTACCCTATAAAATTAGGTACACGTCACCCGCTGACCATCGTCACCAACGAGATAATCGACATATTCTCGCGCATGGGCTTCGTCCTGGCTGACGGTCCGGAGGTAGAAGACGACCTGCACGTGTTCACGAAGATGAACTTTGCCGCCGACCACCCAGCGCGCGACATGCAAGACACCTTCTTCGTATCACAACACCCGAACGACGTGACGAAGAACATCCTGCTGCGCTCGCACACCTCCAGCGTACAGGCGCGCGTCATGGAGCAGATGCACGACGAGAACGGCATGCTGAAAGAGCCCATACGCGTCATCTGTCCGGGTCGTGTCTTCCGCAACGAGGCAATCACCGCACGTGCACACTGCTTCTTCCACCAGGTGGAGGGGTTGTACATCGACAAGAACGTGTCGTTCACCGACCTGAAGCAGGTGCTACTATCCTTTGCCCGCGAGATGTTCGGACCGGACACCAAGATACGGCTGCGCCCCAGCTACTTCCCATTCACCGAGCCTTCAGCCGAGATGGATATCTCGTGTTTCATCTGTGGCGGTGAGGGCTGTGGCTTCTGTAAACACACCGGATGGGTGGAGATATTGGGTTGCGGAATGGTCGACCCCAACGTGCTGGAACAGTGCGGCATCGACTCGACAGTATACAGCGGATATGCTTTTGGCATGGGTGTTGAGCGCATCACCAACCTGAAGTACCGCGTCAGCGACCTGCGCATGTTCTCGGAGAACGACGTACGCTTCCTTAACGAATTCGAATCTGCAAGCTAACAGTCATGAAACTGATATTGATGACCCAGCCCACGTTCTTCGTGGAAGAAGACAAGATACTCACGTCGCTATTCGACGAGGGGCTGGAGAATTTGCACCTCTACAAGCCTGGCTCAGAGCCCATGTACTCTGAACGCCTGCTGACGCTGCTGTCGGACGAGTACTACAAATACATCACCGTGCATACCAACTTCTATCTGAAAGACGAATACAAGTTGCGCGGCATCCATCTGGACAACGAGACAGCACAGCCACCAAAGGGCTACAAAGGCTCCGTCAGCCGCACCTGCACCCATCTGGACATGCTGAAAGAGGCCAAGCGACACGCTGACTACGTGCTGCTGAAGTACATCTTCGACAGTCAGACCGAAGCTGACCAGAAAGCATCGTTCACCAAGGAGGAACTACAAGAAGCCTCGCGCCACGGACTCATTGACCGCCACGTCTACGCCTTGGGCGGCATGAATATGGATACTATCAAGATGGCGCGCGACTTGAACTTCGGAGGCGTCGTCATCAGCGGCGACCTCTGGAATCGGTTCGACATTCATCAGGAGCAGGACTACAAGGCACTGATTGACCATTTCGTCAAGTTGCAAAAGGCCGTAGGATAAAAGAAAGACAAGAGTAACCAAATCACACATAAGCTTTTAAACAAACCACAATGAGCGCGAACAAAAACTACATGGTATTTTCAGGTACAGCTACCAAGTACCTCGCAGAGCGCATCTGCCAAAGTCTTGGTTGTCCGCTGGGAGAACTTCAGATTACCCGATTCTCCGACGGCGAGTTTGCAGTATCCTACGAGGAGAGCATCCGCGGACGCGACGTCTTCCTCGTACAGAGCACCTTCCCCTCGTCCGACAACTTGATGGAACTGTTGCTGATGATTGATGCCGCCAAGCGCGCCTCAGCACGTACCATCAATGCCGTCATTCCTTACTTCGGATGGGCACGACAGGACCGCAAGGACAAACCACGCGTCTCTATTGGTGCCAAACTGGTAGCCGATCTCCTGTCGGCAGCTGGCATCAACCGCGTCATCACCATGGACCTGCACGCCGACCAAATACAAGGGTTCTTCGACGTACCCGTTGACCATCTGTATGCCTCAGGGGTCATCCTACCCTACCTGCAGAGCCTACACCTGAAAGACCTCGTAATAGCCTCGCCTGACGTGGGTGGCTCCAAGCGCGCCAACACCTACGCCAAGTACCTGGGCTGTCCGCTGGTGCTGTGTAACAAGACAAGAGCACGCGCCAACGTCATTGCCTCGATGCAGATTATTGGCGACGTCAAAGACAAGAATGTCGTTATCGTCGATGACATGGTCGACACTGCTGGCACCATTACCAAGGCTGCCGACATCATGAAGGAGGCAGGTGCCAAGACGGTACGCGCCTGCGCCAGCCACTGCGTCATGAGCGGACCAGCCAGTCAGCGCGTACAGGAGTCAGCACTCGAGGAAATCGTCTTCACCGACTCCATCCCCTACGACTTCAACCGCTGTCCGAAGGTCAAGCAGTTGTCCGTTGCCGATATCTTTGCTGAGACCATTCGCCGCGTCATCAACAACGAAAGCATCTCGTCGCAGTACATCATCTAAACCGTTAATCTCCAAAATATCTAAACATACATGAAATTTAAGTCCATGCTGCTACTCGGCACTGCCTGTCTGATGGCCGCCTGCCAGTCAAACACGTATAAGATAACCGGTACGATAGAAGGTTTGGAGCCAAGCGACACGCTTTACTTAACCTACGACATGGAGACGGGAGCCCCCTCTGACACTATCATCGTCAAGGACGGACGCTTCAGCATGGAGGGGCAAGCCGACAGCGTGAAACTCGCCATGATATACAGTGCCCGTCACAACGAGCGTAACGCCAACTTCTTCATAGAACCAGGCGAAATACACATCACCATCTCTGAACAGCATACCGAGTCTCGCGTCGGTGGTACGCCATGTAACGAACAGTGGCAGGAACTGCTCGACAGCGTCGTCACCATAGGCAAGCGCATCAATGTCGTGGCAGAACACATCTATGGCAATACCGTCAGCAAGGAGGAGCAAGAGCGCGGCATGGCACGAATAGAGAAAATGGAGAAACACTTCGCCGACGTTGTCGTCAACTTCGCAAGGAAAAACATCAAAAACGAGTTCGGCTACTTCCTGCTGACGTTCTATCCCGAAGACCTCATCGACAATGCCACACGCATGGAACTTTTCAAACAGCTACCCGAAAACATGCGACAGCGCCCGTTGGTGAAACAGATGGAGAAAGCCATCGAACAGAAGCAGAAGACGGCAGCAGGAACGAAACTGCCTGACTTCACACTGCCTGGTACTGATGGCAACGCGCTAAGCATCAACGAACTGGTGAAGCAGAACCAGTTGACCGTCATCGACTTCTGGGCTTCGTGGTGTGGTCCCTGTCGTCACGACATGCCGCAGGTGGTAGCGTTGTACAACGCGTATCACTCCAAAGGACTCGGCATCGTCGGTATATCCCTCGACCAAGATGCCAGCGCATGGAAGAAAGCCATTAGCGACATGCAGATGACGTGGCCGCAGATGAGTGACCTCAAGGGCTGGGACAATGCTGCTGCCAAATTGTTTGACATCACGAGCATCCCCCACACCATCGTCGTCGACCAGCAAGGCATCATCCTGGCTCGCGGTCTGCGTGGTGAAGACCTCAAGCAGTTTGTTGAGGAACGGCTGAAATAATATTGCGCCTTAAAACAATATTGCGCCTTAAA
>CAMNIA010000069.1 GCA_946540105.1 uncultured Prevotella sp.
AATGTCAACATAGAATATAATGAATTAAAGATATGGAACACTTAAAACAAGAAACCGAAAGTGGCGCATTAAGGTTTGCAATCAGTACTATTAAGACTTACTGCTCGTCCGAAGGCTTCGGACTCCTCGTCAGTCGGCTTCGGACTGACCGCGAACCCTAATGGTGGTGTTTGCCTAAGTTCAGTCCATTACACATTTTGTGTAATCAAAAATAATTCGTATCTTTGCAGTGTGATACATGACTATATAAATAAAGGTATGGAAAATCCGTTTGTAATCAAGGCGTATGAGTCAAAGGAGCTATTCTGTGACCGTGAATTACCACTTCTGCATTTTTGAAACAGCACAAGATAGGCACCCCATCCGTATCGCGTCGTCTTGCCGATGCTCTTTGTGAAAAAGGCCTACTTAACGATGATGTTACGTTTGATGGTGTGACATACTCCGTTAGCGACGTATTCCTCTCACGCTGGATGGAACGACTATGACCATTGCTGGGATTTGAGTCGGGTCGATTAGAAGTAAATTCAGTGAATTTGGTGAGCAAATTCAGTGAATTTACATTGCAAATTCAGTGAATTTGTTTGCGTTTGACTTGGCTGAATCACAAATATTGCTTACCTTTGCGGCAAAAACGAGTATTATGCCTATACATTACAGACTGCTTCAGAATCAAATCAAGGGTAGTAAGAACTACCGTAAGTATTATGCCCACACAGTGAGGCAAGGTGTTATCAACATGGAAGACATTGAGCAGATGATACAGGAGAACTGTACTGCCAAAGCCTCCGACGTGCGTCTTGTGTTGCGAGAACTCTATGATGCCATCAAGTTCTATATGCAGCATGGTTATACCGTTGACCTCAAGGAGTTGGGTAAGTTCTCCATCTCCGTGAAGAGCGTCTGCGTGGATAATCCGGAGGACTTTAATAGCAAGACCCACATCACCGGTTTCAAGTGTAACTATACTCCTCAGGGCAAGCGACGCCACTCGTCCGATCCTGATGCCAATAGCCGCATCCGTCGCGGATTGCTGGACGGCTGTGAGGCGGTAGAAACCAAGTTTTACAAATAATTATACGATTGCGTATGAAGATTTTTGCAGTAGGAATGAATTATATCCAGCACAATAAAGAGCTGGATGGAGCGTTATATAAACCGGAGAAGCCCGTCATCTTTACCAAGGCTGACTCGGCATTGCTGAAGGACCACAAGCCTTTCTTTGTGCCCGACTGGTCGGAACAGGTGGACTACGAGACGGAGGTGGTGGTGCGTATCTGCCGGTTGGGAAAGAGCATCCCAGAGCGTTTTGCTCACCGCTACTACGATGCGGTGACGGTGGGCATCGACTTTACGGCGCGCGACTGGCAGCGCGAAGCCCGAAAGAACGGGCAACCGTGGGAAATATGCAAGGGCTTCGACGGCTCGGCAGTCATCGGTGACTGGGTGGAGAAGGAGAAACTGCCTGAGGTGCAGGCGCTGCACTTCCATCTGGACATCAACGGACGAACGGTGCAGGAGGGCTGCACGAGCGACATGCTATACAAGATAGACGAACTGGTGAGTTACATCTCACAGTTCTTTACCTTGAAGACTGGCGACCTGCTATATACGGGGACACCCGTTGGCGTAGGACCGGTGAAGATTGACGACCACCTGGAAGGGTGGCTGGAAGAGCGCAAGGTGCTCGAATTTAACTGTAAGTAAATACCCCTGACTCCTCTAAGAGGAGGGGGTGAGATGAGAACGAATGAGAGTGAGCATATTGACAGACAGGAATGTGAGGACGAGGGTGCTGATGCTACTCGTCACTTACTGCTTGTCGCTGGTCACGGTGGCTGCGCAGCAGTTTTTTAACCTGACGGCACAGGAGGTGAAGATAGACTCGGTGCTGCCAGTGTTTCACTATACCCACGACTTGGGATATGACTATGCTGACTCGACATACGAAGTGCGCATTGCATACCCTGAATTTATCACAATGAGTGATGCCGATGTGGAGCGCTACAAGCAGTTGTCAGGGCGACCTCTGGGTGAACTGCCTGAGGTGCACCAGCAGGTGGGCGTGGAGCGCAAGCGTGGAGCGCTGCACGTGGCTTTCGTACCTCTTGTATATCGCAACGGGGAGTATCAGAAACTGGTGAGCTTCCAGCTGAAGGTACAGGCGACAGCTAAACGCGTGCGCCGAGCACGTGCTGCCGCTGACCGCTATGCAGCCAATTCGGTGCTGGCAACGGGTCGGTGGGTGAAGATAGGTGTGCCGGTTACTGGCATCTGGTGGCTGTCGGACGAATTCATTCGTCAGGCAGGGTTCTCGGATATGAGTAAGGTGAAGATTTACGGCTATGGCGGCAACTTGCAGCCTGAGAAGTTGACGGCTGACTACATCACCGAGACCGACGACCTGCAGGAGTTGCCGACCTGCTATGTCGGGGGGCGACGGCTGTTCTTCGGCAGAGGTCCCGTGAGCTGGGACAGCAACCACCAGCGGGTGCGCAACCCATACGCTACCTACGGGGCGTACTTCCTGACGGAGAACGACCAGGAGGCAAAGACCATGAGTTGGGAGGAGTTCCAGAAGACTTACTACCCGCTGGAGGAAGACTACTGCTCGCTGTATGAGACGGAGGACTATGCGTGGTTTCACGGCGGACGTAACCTCTACGACAGCAAGGTGCTTACCAACGGTAGCGGCAACACTTATACCATCAGTTCGACGGGCAACAGTGCCAATGGGTCGCTGACAGTGAGTCTCTCTGGCTACAGCACGACGGGAGGATCCGTGGCGGTCAGCCTGAACGGGGAGGCTTTGGGCAACATGACCATCTACTCGTCGGGACAGTACGACAAGATGCGGACGGCGGTGCAGACCTTCACCGTGAGTAACCTGCAGGCTTCCAACGAGGTGACGCTGACACCCACTGCCGGCAGCGGAACGGTGCGTCTGGATTATATCTCGACATATGCCGACAAACCCAGGAATGCCAACAGTGCCGATGATGTCTTCGCCGTGCCCACCATCATAGGAACGATTACCAACCAGAACCACCATGCTGCCGGACAGGCTGACATGGTGATCATCATACCCACAACGCAGAAGCTGCTGGCACAGGCCGAGCGGCTGAAGACGCTACACACGGAGAAGGACGGACTGAGGGTGCAGATAGTGCCCGCCGACGAACTGTTTAACGAGTTCTCCAGCGGTACACCCGATGCCAATGCCTATCGGCGTTATCTGAAGATGCTGTACGACCGTGCCACTACGGAGGCTGACATGCCGCGCTTCCTGTTGCTGATGGGCGACTGTGCATGGGACAACCGCATGCTATGTCCAGAGTGGAAGGGCTTCAGTCCTGATGACTTCCTGCTCTGCTATGAGAGCGAGAACTCGTATAACGCTACGAAGTGTTATATCTCTGATGACTACTTCGGACTGCTGGATGACAACGAGGGTGGTGCCATCCTGACTGCCGACAAGGTGGATGTCGGTGTGGGGCGCATCCCTGCACGTACCGCCTCGGAAGCTGCCATCATGGTGAACAAGATAGAGAGTTATGTAAATAACAAGGAGGCAGGAGCGTGGCAGAACCAGCTGTGCTTCATGGGCGATGACGGCAATAACAACGCGCACATGAAAGATGCCGATGACGTAGCCAAAAGGGTGGAGGAAAACTATCCGAATCTGGTTGTCAAACGCGTGATGTGGGATGCCTATAACCGCGTCAGTTCGTCAACGGGCAACCGCTATCCCGATGTGACGCGCATTCTCCAGCAGCAGATGCAGCAGGGTGCGCTGATGATGAACTACTCGGGTCACGGCTCTGCTACGGCAATGTCGCATGAGCAGGTGCTGGTGCTGGCAGACTTCCAGACCACGACCTCGCTGAGGCTTCCCCTCTGGGTGACGGCATCGTGTGACATCATGCCCTTCGACGGACAGGAGGCCAACTTCGGAGAGGCGGCACTCTTCAACAGCAACGGTGGTGCCATCGCATTCTACGGCACTACGCGTACGGTGTTCCAGGTACAGAACCGCCTGATGAACCTCTCCTTTACCTACCACGTACTCTCCAAGGGTAGCGATGGCAAGACGCTGCCTATCGGCGAGGCGGTGATGAAGACGAAGAATGAGTTGATGACCACAGGTGTCTTTGTGGGTTATAACTCGAGGGGTGGTGAGATGTATAGCACCGACCGCTCGGAGAACCGCTTGCAGTATACGCTGCTGGGCGACCCCGCCTTGAGGCTGGCAGTACCTACGCGTAGCATGGAGGTGGAGACCATCAATGGCACGGCTGTGGACAGCGAGACGGCGCTGAAGTTGCAAGCTGGCACTACGGCTACGGTGACGGGTCGTGTCCTCAATGCCGAAGCCGCCACCGATGAGACTTTCAACGGTACGCTGACGGCACAGGTGCGCGATGTGGAGGAAGAGATTACCTGTAGGCTGAACGACACCAGCGAGACATCGGCGCCCTTTGTCTATAAGGATAGACCGAATACCGTCTTCAGTGGCAGCAATACGGTGAAGGACGGGAAGTTCTCGTTCTCGTTTGCCGTACCCAAAGACATCAACTACAGCGACCTGAAAGCCTTGCTGAACCTCTATGCCGTAAACAGCGACAAGAGCGTGACAGCCAACGGCACCTGCAGCAGTTTTGTCTTCAACGGCACATCGGAGGAGGCAACGGGTACCGTAGGTCCCGATATCTACTGCTATCTGAACAGCGAGTCGTTTACCAACGGCGGTGATGTGAACACCACACCTTATTTTGTGGCTACACTCACCGATGAAGACGGCATCAATGCAGCAGGCAGCGGCATTGGTCACGGCTTGCAGCTTATCATTGACGGCAGCGCTGCTACTACCTATACGCTGAACGACTATTTCCAGTTTGACTTCGGCAGCTATACCCGCGGTAAGGTGGGCTTCAGTATTCCCGCCCTCACGTACGGACAGCACAAGCTGCAGTTCCGTGCATGGGACGTGCTGAACAACTCCTCGACGGCGGAGCTGACCTTCAATGTGGTGAGAGGACTGGAACCCGTCTTTGTTGATGTGGAGTGTACGTCCAATCCTGCCAAGAGCACTACGGGCTTCCGCGTGATACACGACCGTGCAGGTAGCAGGATAGAGGTGAAGCTTGAGGTCTTTGACACATCAGGGCGCCAGCTCTGGTCGTATACTGAGAGCGGCGTGCCAGCGGACAATACCTATACCGTAAACTGGGACTTGACAACAGGCGGCGGCAAGAAACTCAGCACAGGACTCTACCTCTACCGTGTCAGCATCAACAGCGACGGCAGCACTTACGCCTCGAAATCAAAGAAGCTGATTGTCCTGACAAATAAATAAGGAACAACACGAAATAAAAACAAATAAAAACATAAACAAGGATGAAGACAACAACGAGAATAATCTTGATGACAGCACTGCTGTTCGTGGGTGTCAACGCTAAGGCACAAGACACGAAGAGCCAGTTCAACCCTGTTGACCATGCCGTCATCTCACAGACCATTGCCCCCGATGCACGTGCCGGTGCTATGGGTGATGTGGGTACGGCTACCGACCCTGATGTCAACTCACAGGCATGGAACCCTGCCAAGTATCCGTTCTGCATCAGCCGTGCAGGTGTCGCTCTGAACTACACACCGTGGTTGCGCAAACTGGTCAACGACATCGACCTTGCCTATGTGGCAGGTTACTACCGCATTGGCGAGTATGCTGCTGTCAGCGGTTCGCTGCGCTACTTCTCGCTGGGTGAGGTGATGACATCTATGGAGGAGAATGCCATGACGGTGAAGCCTTATGAGATGTCGGTGGACGTGGGTGCTTCGCTGATGCTGAGTGAGAAGTTCTCGCTGGGTGTCGCCCTGCGCTGGCTCTATAGCGACCTGCGCTTTGACTATACCGAAGATGCCAAGCCCGCCTCGGCATTTGCTGCCGACCTTGCCGGTTACTATAACAACTACATCAACATAGGACAGCGCGAATGTCAGCTGGGATTGGGCTTTAACATCCAGAATGTAGGTTCAAAGATAAAGTTCTACGGAGACGACCGCTCGCAGTTCCTGCCCGCTACCCTGCGGCTGGGTGCTTCGCTGATGGTGCCCATTGATGATTACAACCGCTTCACGATAGCTGCCGATGCCAGTAAGCTGTTGGTACCCACGGTGCCGAAACAGAACGACGGCGAGTCGACTGAGGACTATCAGCGCCGTGTGTTGGAGGAGTACAATGACGTGAGCAGCATCTCGGGTATCTTCAAGAGCTTCCACGATGCTCCTGGCGGTTTCAAGGAGGAGTTGCAGGAGATTATGTGGGGTGTCGGTCTGGAATATATCTATCACGACCAGTTTACGCTGCGTGCGGGTTATCATAACGAGGCAGAGAACAAAGGTAACCGCAAATACTTCACCGTGGGTGGTGGCTTCCGCATGAGTGTCTTCTCGCTTGATGTCGGATATGTCATCTCTACAGCCAAGTCGAACCCCCTCGACCAGACGCTGCGCTTCACGCTGGCATTCGATATGGATGGCATCAAGGACCTGTTTAGAAGATAAGAATAGGAGGGTGCTGTTATGATAAGAGTAGGAATGGGATATGATGTCCATCGACTTGTCCCTGGCAGGGAGTTGTGGATGGGTGGTATCAAGTTGGACTATGAGTTAGGACTGTTGGGACATAGCGATGCCGATGTGCTGTTGCACGCCGTCTGCGATGCCATACTGGGTGCTGCCAATATGCGTGACATTGGGTACCATTTCCCTGACACCGCCGCCGAGACGGAGGGGATGGACAGCAAGGTGATACTCCAGAAGACCATTGCGCTGATAGCTACCAAGGGCTATCACCTAGTGAATATTGATGCTACCATCTGTGCCGAGCGCCCCAAGATGAATCCCCACATTCCAGCCATGCAACAGTGCATGGCAGCGGTCATCGGGTGTGATGCTGACTGCATTTCCATCAAGGCCACGACAACCGAGAAACTCGGCTTCACAGGGCGTGAGGAGGGTATCTCCGCCTATGCTGTCGCACTGATAGAGAAAGACTAATCTACCTCTTTTTTTTTATTAAAGCTACGGGTGTGGAGTTACTTCCTGCCGAAGTCGGCAGGCACTTCACCCCACTTGGAGGTCTCCCATTTGACAATGGGGTTATGCCATGTGTGCGTCTGCAGCCAGCGCTCTGCGCGTAGGATAATCTGGTAGAGTGGTTCCGTCTCTGGCGTGCGTTCCAACTTGGTCTTGCACTTACGCTTGTTAACCCACAGGATGGCGTTGTACGAGTCGCTGTAGATGGTCTTCTCGTACAGCCCCTGTTGCTGCATGAGAGCCAAAGCATGAACGATAGCCAGAAACTCCCCGATATTGTTCGTACCCTTCATGGGACCGAAGTGAAACACGCGGGCTCCCGTCTGCAGGTCAATGGCCTGATACTCCATCGGTCCAGGGTTGCCGCTACAGGCAGCATCCACAGCCCATGCATCTGCCGTTACAGGCGGAGGCAAGGGCAACACGGTGTCGTGCCGATAGTCTGGTGGATTTATATTCTCAACTTTCAACTCTCAACTTTCAACTCTCAACTTTCAACT
>CAMNIA010000070.1 GCA_946540105.1 uncultured Prevotella sp.
GTCATTAAGAATACTGGAAGCTGGTACACCGTCCTGTCGGACGATGGCCAGCTCCTTGATTGTAAGGTGAAGGGCAATTTCCGCATCAAGGGAATCCGCTCTACCAACCCTGTAGCCGTTGGCGATAGGGTCACCGTTGGCGAGGGGAATTGGATTACCGAAATAGAAGACCGCCGTAACTACATCATCCGCAAGAGTATCAACCTCTCCAAGCAGAGTCATATCCTTGCAGCCAATGTCGACCAAGCCATCTTGGTCATCACCGTCAGCAAGCCAGAGACTTCCACGACTTTTATTGACCGGTTTCTGGCTTCTGCTGAAGCTTACCGCGTTCCCGTCATCCTTGTATTCAACAAGACTGACGTGCTCAACGATGACGAACAGCGCTATCAGCAGTTGATGATACAACTGTATGAGACCATCGGTTATGAGTGTCGCGCCATCTCTGCCGTGACAGGACAAGGCATCGAGGAACTGCGTCCCATGCTTGAGGGAAAGATTACACTCCTTAGCGGCAACTCCGGTGTCGGCAAATCGACACTTATCAATCGGCTCGTTCCCCATGCGAACCTTCGCACTGCCGACATCAGCGATGCTCATCAGACGGGCATGCATACCACCACGTTCTCTGAGATGATACCTCTCACCTCTGACCCCTCGCCTCTCGTCTCTAACAGTTGGCTCATTGACACACCAGGCATCAAGGGCTTTGGTACTTTCGACATGGAGCGTGAAGAACTCACAAGCTATTTCAAGGAAATCTTCGAGTTCTCGAAGCAATGCCGTTTCTCTGACTGTACGCACACGCACGAGCCTGGCTGTGCAGTACTCAAGGCGGTAGAGAACCACTTCATTGCGCAAAGCCGCTACCAGTCTTATCTGTCCATGCTTGACGACAAGGACGAAAACAAATACCGCGAAGCCTATTGATATTTCAAAAATAATGCGTACCATTGCCATCAAAAGATGGCGAAAGTACTCACGCTCGTCAAAAAAAAGAGTAAAACTCTTTGTTTTGTCCTCGCTTAATCGTACCTTTGCAGCATGAATCTACATGACAAGCGCATTGCCGTACTCCTTTCTGGGGGTGTCGACTCGTCCGTAGTGCTCTACGAACTGGTCCGTCAAGGCTTGCACCCCGACTGCTGCTACATCAAGATAGGACCAGAGGAGACGGAGGAGTGGGACTGCTCTTCTGAAGAAGACCTCGAGATGGCTACGGCAGTCAGTAGGAAGTATGGCTGCCGGCTTGAAGTTGTAGACTGTCACAAGGAGTATTGGAACCAAGTGACACGATACACGATGGATAAGGTTCGTGCTGGTCTGACCCCCAATCCCGATGTCATGTGCAACCGACTGATTAAGTTTGGAGCTTTCGACGAGAAGTTCGGTCACAACTACGACCTCATCGCGACAGGTCACTATGCCACCACGGAGGAAGAAACCGTGGACGGTAAATCGTTAGAATCTAAATTGTCAGATAGTAAATCAATTGTAAATTCTAAATTGTCAAATAGTAAATTAAAATGGCTTTGCACCAGTCCTGACCCCGTAAAAGATCAGACTGACTTCTTGGCACAGATTTACGACTGGCAACTCCAGAAGGCGTTGTTCCCTATTGGTCACATGCTGAAAGAAGAGGTACGCGCAATAGCTGAGCGCGAGCACTTAGCACCAGCCCACCGGCGTGACTCGCAGGGCATTTGTTTCCTGGGAAAGATAAACTATAACGACTACCTGCGCCGCTATCTGGGCGAGCAGCCTGGCGATGTGATAGAGCTAGAGACGGGCAAACGCATCGGGCAGCATAAAGGGCACTGGTTTCACACCATCGGTCAACGCAAAGGAATGGGGTTTGGCGGAGGACCTTGGTTCGTGGTGAAGAAAGACATCGAACAGAACATCATCTATGTCTCGCATGGCTATGACCCGCAGACAGCCTACAAGCAAGACTTCCCCATCCATGGCTTTCACAGCATCAACGGGCAGCTACCCCCTGAACAGGTAACGCTGAAAATTCGCCATACCCCCGAATTTCTTCCTGCCCGTCTGGAGTCACTAGGCGAAGGGAGATACATGGTGCATGCCGACGCTCCTATACACGGCGTAGCCCCAGGGCAGTTCTGCGTCATCTATGACGAGCAGCACCACCGCTGTTACGGCTCTGGTGAGATTACCATTTAGCCACAAAACATTGAAATTCGAAATATCGACTTCTTTATTATTAACTCTAAAAACAAAACAAGCATGAAAAAAATCGTTATGATGATGGCCCTCGCAGCCATGACAATCAGTGCTAATGCCCAAGGTGACTACTCTATCGGGAAGCGCGACACTTGGATCAAGGGCGGCAAGAGCATCAAGAATGTGAAGAATCTTGAAGTTACATTCGATGCCAACATCACCGACTGGAAACTGGGCGGTTCTGGCAATGACGAGACCACCGTTGCAGGTGTTGACCTCAGCGGCAAGTACATTACCAGTGCTGGTACAAATGGAGCTCCTGTCATCTTCAAAGCCCAGAAAGCAGGCAAACTGACCATCTTCCTTGGCGGTGCCGTAGCTACCACTAAGAAGGTGTTCATGAAGGAAGGCGACAACAAGATTAACGGCAAGGTACTCTCCACCGGCGTTGAGGTGCTGTGTGGCAAGAATCCAGCTATTGACATCAGAGCTTGGGACGGCATTGTCTATGACATTGAAGCCGACAAGGAATATACCTTCTACATCTCTGGTGCCAAGTGGCGTTTAGCCGGCTTTAAATTCGAGTAATGCGAATCTTCTCGCCCATAAGGCTGCAGAGATAAATCTCCAATGCCGTATATCCCTCACGTGATGCAATGACATTGCGGTCGTCGGGATTTGTTGGGTCGAAACCATGTGCCACCTCCCAGTCGTCAGCCATGCCATCATGGTCGTTGTCGGCTACGGGGGTGGCATTGTTATATACAGGCCAACCCTCGGCATCGGCGGGCGAGTCGATGATGCCCTGCTTTCCTGCACTCTGTCCGCGATAGCGGGGCTTGCCGCTGCGCACATCCTCAATGATGCGCCGCTCCACGGCATCGCGCTGCATGGTGCCAGCCTTTTCCAAGACATGCTTGTAAGCCTTCTTTGCCGACTCTGCCGGAGTCAGATAGTCCTGATATTCTGGTTTTGTAAGCGGTTTATTCTGCTGCATCTGGGCTTTGTCAAAGCCTGTGCGGTTACCTATCAGTTCCCAGGTATCCTTAGTCTTCACGCCCTCCATCACGTTATCAGCAAAATACCACAGCGAAGGCCCCGTAAGTTGCTTGCCCTTGCGCGCCTGAGACAGTTCGATGAAGACATTGTCGGCAGGATGAGCAGGACCGGGCTTATAGTAGTTGCCTACGAAGTTGCACCAGTGTGTTGAGCCCTCACCCGCCTCGTTCTCTCCACCATAGCAGGAGTTGCGGCGCCCCCAGTTGTAGTTTACGTTGTTCTGGTATTCCAGAAAGACGTTTTTGTCGCCTCTGGGATTGGTAGCGCCGTTGATGCGCGCCGAACGGCTGTCGTTGCTAACCAGCAGGTTGTGGTGGAACGTTGCTGGCGAGCCACCCCACTGGGCTCCGTAGCCACGAACGCCTTTCTTATGTCCGGCATTGAAGAGTCCCTCGTGCACAATGCACCACTGTACCGTTGTAAACTGGTTGTCGTACATGGTGACGTTCTCCTCGCCGCTCCATCCAAAGCAACAGTGGTCAATGATGATGTTTTTGGCATTTTCTATGCCTATTGCCCCACCCTCAATAAAGCAACGCTTGCGGTAGGCGGCATCCGTTTCGTCAGCGTTACGCTGTAAAGGCAGCGTACCGAGACGCGAGCGGATGTTGCGGATGATGACATTCTCGGAGCCTCCTAGGTTCAGCTTGCCGCCACGCAGCAGGATGCCTTCGCCTGGTGCAGTCTGTCCGGCAATGGTGACATTCTTCAGTTTGGCACGAATAGACCGTTCGCTCTTCCGCTGCGGGTTAGGACCTATCTCGATGATACCACTCACACGAAACACGATGGTGGCGTTCTCTCGTCCTGCCTCAGTCAGCGCCCAGCGCAGTGAGCCCTCGCCGCCGTCATTGAGATTGGTAACTTCCACTACCTTGCCTCCACGACCTCCAGAGGTGTACTTTCCGAAACCTTCAGCGGTGGGAAAAGCCAGCACTTGCTGCTGTTGAGCAAAACTGGTGGCAGCCATGAAAGCTACCACCAGCGTTATAAAGATTCTGTTCATAGTCTTACCTATTACATCATACTTCAGACATCAGACATCAAACATCAGACATCAAACATCAGACATCTCACTTCACAACCACCTTCACGGTGCGCTGTGTGCCGTCGCTCAGCTGTTCGCGGATGATGTTCAGTCCGCGTTGCAGCTGCTGGTGCTGACGTCCGTCAACAGTGAAGAAGAGGCGGCGAACCACAGCGTTGTTGGCAGAAGCCTTCACATTGGCGATGCCAGTAGCATTGATAAGGGGAATGTTCTCACCCATCAGACTGCAAAGGAACACCTCCAGTGCGGTGTACCCCCAGTCAGAGGCAACCTCCTTACCGTCCTCAGGGTTGCTGGGGTCGAAGCCATGCGCCGTTTCCCACGCATCATCCATTCCGTCGTGGTCATTGTCGGTATAGGCAGTAGCTTCGGCATAAGGCTGATAGCCTTCGGCATCAAACGGGGTATCAATAATACCTTTACCATATCCGCCAGAAGCCACTGTGGTGTACTTGGGAGTACCTGTAGACACATCATTTATTACTCGCTTCTCGACGGCATCGCGATTGATGGTTCCTGCCTTTGCCAATACGCTCTTATAGGCATCAGCAGCCGACTCGACTGGTGTGCGATAGAGATCGTAGTCGCTAATGGCAGAGGCTGGAAGACGTGTGTACTTGGAAGAAGGATAAATCCATTCTGTCGCCTTCATATCTGCCAAATCATAATGTGCGACTTTGTTTACTAATGCCCAGTTGTCCGTATTACCAGCAGCATTCTTGGTTCCCTCAATATAGTTGCCGTCGAAATACCATACCGATGGGATATCACAAACTTCTGACGCCTTGTCGGAGCGATGATCCTCGATTTGGATAAAGTAATGAGAATTGCTATTAGGGCGTGCCGGTCCTGGTTTATAATAGTTGCCTACGAAGTTGCACTCATGAGAGCTGTAGGGTTTAGCTTCGTTCTCTCCACCGTAGCATGAGTTAGCCTTAGCCCAGTTAAAGTTCACATTGTTCAGGTATTCGAGGAACACATTGCGGTCTTGGGTTGTACTGCTAGCACCATTGATGCGTGCACTACGATTGTGGTTGTTGGCCAGCAGGTTGTGGTGGAATGTGGCAGGAGCGCCACCCCACTGACAGGCATAGCTGCGCTTGGTTCCCTTAGGATGACCGGCATTATACAGACCCTCGTGCAGAATACACCACTGAACGGTAGTAAAGTTATTGTCGTACATCGTCATGTTCTCCTCTGCACTCCATCCGAAGCAGCAGTGGTCGATGATGATGTTTTTAGCGTTTTCAATGCCAATGGAGCCGCCCTCGATGAAGTTGCGCTTACGCCAAGCATCATCTGTTTCTCCTTCGTTCTTCTCAAGTCCTTTGTTTCCCAGACGAGAACGGATATTACGGATGATGACATTCTCAGAGCCGCCCAGATTCAATTTACCGCCGCGAAGCAGGATGCCCTCACCAGGTGCAGTCTGTCCTGCAATGGTGACGTTCTTCAGGCTTGCACGGATAGAGTTCTCGGTTGTCTTCTGCGGATTTGGACCGATGGTGATGATACCACTGACTTTAAATACGATGGTAGCATTCTCCTTTCCAGCCTCCGTCAATGCCCAGCGCAGTGAGCCCTCGCCTGAGTCGTTGAGGTTTGTTACCTCGACCACCTTGCCTCCGCGGCCACCCGTAGCATACTTACCGAAGCCGCGTGCCGTAGGGAAAGCCAGCAACTTCTGGTCCAGCGGAGCATAGTCGTCGGCAGCAACGGGTGTCAGATGGCTTTTGATGACTTCCTCAGGGTCGAAGGCTTTGGCACTGGTCTTGATAGAACGATAGATGGCATCGACCTTCTCCCATGTTTTTACCTTATTATAATCGGCATCAGTCAGCTGATGACTCCAGCTGATGCGTTTGGTGACATCAGCTAAGGCGTCGCCGTTCATGCTCTTGTATTCACCGTAGTACGACTTGCTGCCGTCGTTGCTACCCATGGTTTCCCAACCTGCATCCTTGATGATGTTATTCAGCTGGCAGTTCAGGAATATGCTGCCACACTTCTCTGCACCCCAGCAACGTCCCAGCACGACGCTCTTGTCGCTCACACCGCTGGATTTCGTCACCGTGCAGTTGTTGAAGATGAATCCCAACCACATCTTCGTGCCGTCCTCAGCAGTGGTATAGATGGTGATGTCTTCAGGTGCCGTAATGTAGCCGCCACCAACGCAGTTCAGGGTACACTGTTCGAACCAGCACGTACCGCCGGCATAGATAAAGTCGGTACGCCCTTCGATGACACAGTTCTTATAGTAGCTGCGCGTCTCCTTCTTCGTGCGGTGGGTGTCCTGATAGCCAGCAATCTTACAACGCAGGAAGGTGGCACAGTCGTCATCCAAATGTACTGCCAGAGCCTGACCTGCTGACGAACCGCCTGTATTCTGGAAACAGATGTCCTGGGCGTAGAAGTTGGGGGCAAAGATACCTAATGTGGCATAGTCGCGCAAGTCCTTTCCGTTACCAATCGTGTTCTTGCCATTGGCAGCGGTGATGATGGTTTTTTCCATACCCTCGCCGATGATTGCTATCTTCTTGGTGGAGTGCGCCGTGCGTGTACCAACCTTCACCATACCCTCGTATGTTCCGGCTTTCACCTTGATGGTAGCCTCGGTGCCTTCTTCCACTGCGTTAATAGCATCCTGAACTGTGGTGTAGTCGCCTGAGCCGTCTTGTGCAACGACGAGTGTCGTCTGGGCTTTCATAGTCACTGAAGCCACGAAAGCCATTGCTAAAACTAAGATTTGTCTTTTCATATTCGTTGTTATTGTTATTGCTTCAAGTCAGTATGCGCCTGCAAATTTACGAACTATTTCCTTAATCTCCAAACTTTCAC
>CAMNIA010000071.1 GCA_946540105.1 uncultured Prevotella sp.
CTATCGCGCAGATGTCGTGGCGTGAGTTCTTTACCGATCCGCTGCTCCAGCAGCTTATCGAGCAGGTGCTGGCTAATAATACCGATTTAAATTCCGCACGTATTGCTGTAGAGAAAAGTCAGGCCGCTCTGACAGCAGCTCGGCTTGCATATCTGCCGGCACTCCAGTTGGCACCGCAGGGTACTCTGACAAAATTTGACAAAAATCCCTGGACGAAGGCTTATAACCTTCCTTTGCAACTCTCGATGGATATCGATTTATTCGCATCTATAACCAATAAGAAACGAGCCGCAAAGGCAGTACTCATGCAGGCTCAGATGCAACAAGATGCAACGCGTGCTAACCTCGTTTCTGTCACTGCGCAGCAATACTTCTTGCTACAAGTCCTTGACCGTCAGTTAGAAATTCTTACACAGACAGACAGTCTCTGGAACGAGTCTCTAAAGACTGAGCAGTCGCTTTGGGAGAATGGCAAGGCCTATAGTACTGCCGTTAACCAAATGGAGGCATCGTACCTTAGCGTGAAGACACAGATCGTAGATACCCGTCGCAATATTCAATCTGTAGAGAACGCTTTGTGCAAGTTACTGGCCGTGGCACCACAGCATATAAGTCGTCAAAGGTGGGGTACTACAACGTTGCATCATGCAGATGCACAGGGTGATGGCGAGCAGCGTATGTTTGACTCGAAGTACCTGCATTTGGGCTTTCCTGCAATGATGCTTGAGAAGCGTCCCGACATTCGCATGGCGAACTATGCCATGGAGGAGGCCTTCTATAACACGGCTGCGGCGCGCTCGGCATTCTTCCCCAGCATCACGCTCAGTGGCTCTGCAGGGTGGACCAATAATGCCGGTGTCATTGTTGATCCTGGCAAACTCCTTCTCACGGCTGTTGCCTCCTTGACACAGCCTATCTTTGCCCGTGGCAAGCTGATTGCGAATAAGAAGATAGCCAAGCTCACCGAGGAGGATTTGCAGAAGAAGTACATCCAAACCGTCATCAATGCCGGTAATCAGGTGAACGAGGCCATGGCAGATTGCATGGCCGCTCGTGAAAAGCATGGCTATTACAGCCGTCAGGTAGCAGTACTTCATGAGGCTTACATCGGCACGCACGAACTCATGGACAACGGTAAGGCCAGCTACCTTGAGGTGTTGAAGGCCCAGGAGTCACTGCTTGATGCCCAGCTTGCTTCAGCCATGAATATGTACGATGCTGCTGAGGCCGTCATAGCCCTGTATATCGCACTAGGCGGAGGACTGTAATAAAGGCATAACATAGTAAAAGCAAATACACTAATCCGTAAAAATATAAAACTATGAAAATCAGACGCTCCTTAACATTGCTAGCCGTGGTTCTTACTGTTCAGGCTAACGCTGAAAACATTACAGGAGGAGACTCGCAGGCCAGTAGCTATCAAAACATGGCTCCGCTAACCTTAGAGACTCCTGAAATGAAAGCGGAACTCGTGGATGTGGCCGAAATCAATACGCGCCGCTCACCGCTCACCGCTCACGTTTCACCTTTGACTGCCATCGATGCTCCCTCTCATAAGCTAGACTTCGATTTCTTTAAGACGAAGACGAATCCTGATGTCCGTCCCTACAAGTTTATGGATGACTTGACTTTTGTCGGCATTCCTTTGTTTGCAGCAGGATGGGCGCTGAAAAGCGACAAAGCTATGTTCCGCGTCAATGCCAAGGCAGAACAAGGAGGCAAGAAGAATACGCAACTTCTGACCGACTTCAAGACAGGTATAGATGACTATACGCAGTTCTTTGGCCCTGCAATGGTAGTAGGATTAAAGCTCGGTGGCTATGAGGGACGTAGCGACTGGCCCCGTCTGCTTGCTAGTGCAGGAATGTCGTATGCCATTATGGCAGGCTTTGTCAATGGCATCAAGTACACAGCCAAGGAGATGCGACCTGATGGCTCCACTGCCAACTCGTGGCCTTCCGGTCACACCGCCACCGCTTTCGTCGGTGCCACACTGCTTCATAAGGAGTATGGCTTGACTCGTTCGCCTTGGTGGTCGGTTGCCGGCTATGGCGTTGCAACTGCAACGGGTGTCATGCGTGTGCTCAACAACCGTCACTGGATAAGTGACGTGATGTCGGGTGCCGGCATCGGTATTATGTCTACCGAGCTGGGTTATGCTCTCTGCGACCTGATGTTTAAACAGAAAGGACTGCTTCATGGCGACCTTATCCTCGACAATGAGAATCCTTCGTTCTTCAGCATCTCTATGGGTTTGGGACTTGGCAGCAAGGACCTCGACTTTGAGTCTGATGGCGATAAGAGAACCATCAAGTTCCGTTCCGCTACTGTGGTAGATGCAGAAGGAGCCTATTTCTTTAATAAGTATATAGGTGTTGGCGGACGTCTGCGCGTCAGGGCGCAGTCAGCGAAAGACTTTGGTGAGTTTACCGACTTAGTGGCATGGGAAGACTTCTCTGCTTGGGACGGGCTGCGACCTTTCTATCAAGCGACGTACCCTGGCGATTATCCTGCAACGAATACTGACACGGAGAATATGAGCGTTTACCTCACTAAAATAGGTTACGATGGCTCCACCGTGGATAATTGGAATGCCAATGCCCCTGTTACAGACGTCCGTGGCACGGTGAAGAGCGACCATATTACAGAGTTTACCGGTAGTGTTGGTGTGTATTTAAACTTACCGCTTAGTCGTTATTTCTCTTTGGGCACCAAGTTCCTTATCGGTCGTTCCATCACTCAGGATTTGGACATCGATGGTTATGCTGAAGGTAATGTGAAGGACATCAGCTACACCATGTCACTCGACAATACGCCTGCACAGAAGCAGCCAAACGGCGACCCCACCTTGACACTCAACAACTTGGAGTACCCCGTCAATACTGGCGAGAAATGGACTGACGAATGGGAATATCTGACGGTGAGCGCCAAGTCATCGACATCATTTGGTACCGGTATTTCGTTGACCTTCAAGTATAAGTCGAACTTCTCGTGGCGCCTTTTCTGTGACTACGACTATACCCGTAAAAACTTCTCCGCCACATACGACCCCTTCCACTTCATGAACAAGGGTTTGACCACTGGCGCAAACGCTTTAATGCAGACCGTGTGCGACTATGGAGACGAACATGGATTCGAAGCTAGAGAGTATAAGACGCGTAAGCACATGAATTACGTCACACTAGGTTTGTCGTTCCTTGTAAATATATAAAAACGCACGCTTTTTATCTTAGCCTCAAGCGATTGGAGCTACAGGATGATAGCGTGCGGAGAAAGTTCTTTGTAGATGAAACGTTTCATACGACTATTGGCGCTGACTGTTATGCTGCTTGACTGCGGCACCGCTATGGCGCAAGATGCCACCATTGTATTTACCCCACAGTGGATGGCTCAGGCTCAGTTTGCCGGATATTACGTTGCCGAGGCAAAGGGCTTTTATCGTGAGGCCGGGGTTGACGTGAAGATAGAACACGTGAAAGTCACACAGTTGCCAATAGATCGTATGCGTAAAAATGAGTGTCAGGCAACTACGTTGCAACTCTGTCAGGCGTTGGAAATAGCTGATGCTGGCACGCCGTTGGTGAATATCCTGCAGACATCGATGAACAATGCTATGGTCATCGTCTCGGCACGCGACAAGAATCCGCTGACCCAGAAGGGTGCTCGTGTGGGCATCTGGAGTGTGGATTTCGGTCAACTTGCCATCTGCATGAGCATCAAGGACAATTTGAACTTCCAGTGGGTTCGTTTTGCACAGAACGTCAACCTGTTCGTTGCCGGCGCCCTTGATGCGATGGTGGCTATGAGCTATAATGAGTATTACCAACTGTTGCAGGCAGGCATGCAGATTAGCGACAAGGCAGTCTATCGCTTCTGCGACCACGGCTATAATGTACAGGAAGATGGCGTCTACATGACCCGTGCGTACTATGAGAAGCATCGTGACCAGGCCCGCCGCTTTGCTCAGGCAAGCCGCAAGGGGTGGGAGTGGGCAGCCCGGCATCCAGACGAGACGCTGGACATTGTGATGCGCTATGTAGAGCGGGATGGCATCGCCACCAACCGCATCATGCAGCGGCTGATGCTAAAGGAGGTGCTGCGCCTGCAGGTGGACCGTGAGTCAAAGAAACGTGAGTTCCGGTTACGCCCCGACATGGTGAAGCTGGCCAGCCGTCTGATGCACGAGAACCAGATGCTGAGTCGTGAAGTAACTTATGAAGAACTGATAAGTGAAAAGTGATGAAAGTAACATCATATATCCGTCGGAAGCTTTCAGTAAGGGTTAGCTTATGGGTGGTGGTTTTTGCCGCCGTCATCTTTATTATTGCCCTCGGATTCCTGTTCTATCAGGCTCGTGAGGCCGTACGGCAGGAAGCAGTCAGCCGTGCTACGCAAATCCTGGACAAGACCTCGCTGCGCGTAGAGGGTATATTGAATCGCGTCGAGGTGGCGTCGGACATGGCGAAATGGCTTGTACAGCGCCACCCCAATAAGCCCGACTCCATGTTTGTCTACAGTCGGAGCATGTTGCTTAACAATCCAGACTTCTACAGCTGCTCCATAGCTTTCGAACCCTACTACTTCAAGAGTAAAGGCCGTTACTTCTCAGCCTATACTACGCACGACGGTGACAGCATCCGCACGACGCAGGGTGGCAGTGACCACTACCAGTATTTCTATATGGACTGGTATCTCATGCCCATGCTCCTGGGGAAGCCTTGCTGGACGGAACCTTATATAGACCTTGACGTGGCAACGAACACCAACGAGATGGTAACCAGCTATTGTCAGGCGCTGGTCGATGAGAAAGGGCAGCGGATAGGTGTCATCAACACCAGTCTGTCGCTGAACTGGCTCTCGCAGACCATCTCGGCAACGAAACCTTATCCCAACTCCTACAGCATCATGATAGGGCGGGGAGGTACGTACTTCGTACATCCTGACTCAACGAAGATTACCCGTCAGACCATTTTCACACAGACACTAGAACACCCAGATACGGCATTGACCGCTCTGGGACATGCCATGCAGCACGGTGAGGAGGGTGTGAAGCGCATGGTGCTCAACGACGAGGACTGCTATGTGTTCTTCAAGCCCCTCGGCAAGACCGGCTGCTCGATGGCTATCGTATGTCCAGAGAGTGACATCTTTGCTGGCTTCGACCGGCTGCGCAGTGCTGTTATGAGCATCGTCACTGTCGGCCTGTTGTTGATGCTCTATTTCTTCATCCGCATCATCACCCGCGAGCTGAAACCATTGCGGCGGCTGGCTAAGGAGGCAGAAACCATCGCTTCCGGACAGTTCGATGCCGAGTTGCCAGAACTGCAACGCATTGACGAGATAGGACAGTTAAGTCACTCGTTCGCTGACATGCAGCAGTCGCTGGTGAGATACATCGAAGAGTTGAAAGATACTACTGCCCAGAAAGCATCGATAGAGAGCGACCTTCGTATAGCCAGCGACATACAGATGGGCATGCTGCCAGAGGAATTTCCAACCCGCGCCGACCGCGACGACGTACAACTCTATGCCTCGCTGACTCCTGCCAAAGAGGTGGGCGGCGACCTGTTCGACTTCTACTTCCGTGATGACAAACTATACTTTTGTATTGGCGACGTATCAGGAAAAGGGGTGCCTGCCTCACTCTTTATGGCAGTGACGCGCTCAACCTTCCGCACCGTTTCTGCCCACGAGTCGCGTCCCGACCATATCATCACCACGATGAACAAGACCATCTCAGACATGAACAAGACCTACATGTTTGTGACGCTCTTCGTTGGTGTGCTTGACCTGCCTACAGGACTTCTGCACTACTGCAATGCTGGTCATGACGCACCATTGCTCGTAGGTGCTGGCGTAGGCGTATTGCCCTGCGAGTCGAATGTCCCCGTCGGCATCATTTCCGGATGGGAGTACATTCAACAGGAGGCTCTCATCTATCCTGGCACCACCATCTTCCTCTTCACCGACGGACTCACCGAGGCGATGAATGCCGACTTCGCACAGTTTCAGATAGAGCGCGTCAACGACGTAGCCACACAGGCTCTTGCCCGCGGTCAGCAGGAGCCGCGCCAACTCATTGAGTTGATGACCGACGCCGTCCACCAGTTTGTGGGTGATGCCGAACAGAGCGACGACCTGACGATGATGGGCATCCAGTATTTTAAGGGGAAAGCGAAGAAATAAAGCACTGCGAGTGAAACTTTTTTCGATTTTTCCATGCAAACGGCTTCATTTTTTGTATCTTTGCATCGTTAAACCGCCAGAATGCTTCACCGTGACTGAAACAGGAACCCCAGGAGTGAGGAACCGAAGGTGAGGATGGTGGGGTTGGTGATGCAAATTTCTAAAAAACCTCGCGTACCGCGCACGCGCGGTACGCGAATATTTTTTAATTTAACTATTTTATCCCCACCTACTTACCTAAAGAGAACCTGCTCTGAGCAACTCATCGTTTCTCTCGAGAGAAACGCCGTTTCTCTACCAGTAACTCATTGATTTTCTCCCAGCAAAACGACGTGTTGCTCAGAGAGCAAAAATTAACCGCTAATTGACCGCAAATGACGAGTTCCTCGTTTGTCGACTGCGAGCCCCTCTTTTAATCGCGACAAGCCCCTGAAATGATCGCGACAAATCAGGGGGTGAATAAAAGGACCGACGGAGCATGTAAGTGGTGTATTAAAAATGACTAAAACTGCTAAATAACGTTAAACACTGCATGGTAGGTCTTGCGTATGTTATTTATAATGCGTACCTTTGCAGCCGCAAAAGTATGTATTGCGCTGGCCCCGAAGCCATCAATGCACTGAAAGATAGCAACTTAGCCTTCACTAATGAAGTAGCGAGTGTTTCTTTTCAAGTGTAATTATGAGTGGAAGGAAAGGTGTGAGACACTTGGAAAGAAACAAAATTATACACATTATTATTTAAATTTAAAACTGAAATGCCAGGATTAATTGGAAGAAAAATCGGAATGACATCCGTTTTCA
>CAMNIA010000072.1 GCA_946540105.1 uncultured Prevotella sp.
GTTGAAAGCGGGGATAGCATAGCCACCGGCTACTGCTCTCTTGAACATCTCGCGGGTATTGACGAGACCTAAATCCTTGTAATTTACCATAGTTATTTTTTGTATTTTAAGTTAGAAATATAGAATCTGATTGCAAAGATAAGAAAATTCTTTTTAATGACAAAAAGAAAAAGGCACGGATTATGCAGTTTTCACGGATTTTAATCTTTCACCGCGCTTCCTGCACACTCCGTGCCCCTTCTATTGCTACTTCAACGTAGCATTTTGCAATGTATTTTACTTCTCAGCGGGATCAACCAGCTTCCAGATGCAAGCAGCACAGGCAGCACCTACGAAAGGACCTACGATGAAAATCCAGAGGTTTGCCAGTGCGGTGCCTCCCTGGAAGATAGCGGGAGCCAGCGAACGGGCGGGGTTCACTGAAGTACCGGTATAGCGGATGCAGACGAGGTGAACCAGCACGAGGCTCAGACCGATAGCCAGACCGGCGAAGTTGTTGGTAGCACCGTTGGTCTTGGCGGTAGCACCCAGCACCACGAGAACGAAGACGCAGGTGAAGATAATCTCAGCCAGCAGACCACCCAGTACGGTGACACCGTCCTGCAGGTCGTTGGCACCGGTTCCGTCGAGCACGCTGTTAGCAGTCAGCAGGCACAGCAGTGCACTACCGATGAAGGCACCAATGCACTGGAACAGCATATACATACATCCCTCCTTGGCATCCATACGACCGGTGAGGATGCAACCCAGCGTGATAGCGGGATTGATGTGGCAACCAGAGATACCACCAATGGTATAAGCCATAGCAACCACAGCCAGACCGAAAGCCAGTGCAGTACCTACCACAGCAGGAATATTGTTTACAGGATCACAACCCAGGCTGACAGCTACGCCACAGCCCATCAGTACGAGCACCATCGTGCCGACCATTTCAGCTAAATACTTTTTCATAACTTTCTCTTTTTAATGGATAATTAAGGAAATTTATTTTATAACGCAAAAGTAGACAAAATATTTCATACCTGCAAGGATAATTCAAAAAGAATTTGTAACTTTGCAGCCGTAAGACTATATGGAGAATCCTTTTATTAAACAATTTCCGGAGTTGATGGCGGGAAAGACCATCATGTATTGTCACGGCTTTGCCTCGAGCGGACAAACGGGAACGGCACAATACTTGCGGCAGATGATGCCGCAGGCACGGGTCATTGCTCCCGACATTCCCATTCATCCGGAGGAGGCTATGAGTTTGTTGCAGGAGCTGTGTGACAAGGAGCAGCCCGACTTGATTATCGGTACGTCAATGGGTGGCATGTATGCGGAGCAGTTGCACGGCTTCGACCGCATCTGCGTGAATCCGGCACTGGAAATGGGTGAAACCATGAAGGCACACGGCATGACAGGTACGCAGCAGTTTCAGAACCCGCGTCAGGACGGCATGAAGGAGTTTTATGTCGACAAGGCGCTCATCAAAGAATATCGCGAACGGTCGGAACAGCGCTTCCGCCTCTCTGCTGACCCTGTCCAGAGGGACAAGGAGCGTCAGCAGGTGTGGGGATTGTTTGGTGACAGAGATGATGTGGTGAACACCTATGACATGTTCCGTGAGGTCTATCCGCAGGCACTCCATTTCCATGGTGAGCACCGCCTGAATGACAAGGTGATGCTACACTCGGTCATTCCCGTCATTCGCTGGATTGATGACAAGCAGGAAGGGCGTGAGCGCCCTATCATCTATATCAGTATGGAGACAGCTCACGGGACGGCTCCAGGAAAGGACGGACGGCTGCAGCCCCTGCCGTCGTTCCAGAAGGCGGTGGAGCTGCTGACGGCGCATTACCAGGTGTTCTTTGTTGCCACCGACCCCTCATCGGACTCATGGCTCGAGGAGTATGTCAACGTGCCTGCCTGGCATCATGCGGTGTACACCTACCGTCCGGACCTGCTCTACGGTGACTTCCTGATTTCACGGCAGAAGGTTGGTGACCCGATGGCAACATTCCTAGAGTATGGTTCTGACACGTTTAAGACGTGGGATGACCTTATCGTATTTTTTGAAAGACTAAAAGAAACGACATAACAGTATGAAAGAGACGAAACCCTACGAGCGGCGGCGCTCGACAACAGTACACGTCGGCAACATCACCATTGGCGGTGAGAGTCCCATCCGCATCCAGTCCATGGCAACCACCGACACCAACGATACGGAGGGCAGTGTGGCTCAAGCCAAGCGCATCATTGACGCGGGTGGCGAACTGGTGCGATTTACCACACAGGGTACCCGTGAGGCAGAAAACATGAAGAACATCTCGGCGCGGCTGAAGGCTGACGGCTACAACACTCCCTTGGTAGCCGACGTACACTTTACGGCACATACTGCCGATGTGGCAGCGCTATACTGCGAGAAGGTGCGCATCAACCCAGGCAACTATGTTGACCCGGGTCGTACCTTCAAGCACTTAGAATATACGGACGAGGAGTATGCCGCAGAGTTGCAGAAGATAGAAGCCAAGCTGGTGCCTTTTCTGGACATCTGCAAGGAGCACCACACCGCCATCCGCATTGGCGTGAATCATGGTTCACTGTCAGACCGCATCATGTCACGCTATGGTGACACTCCTGAGGGTATTGTCGAGAGCTGCATGGAGTTTCTGCGCATATGCCGCAGGGAGCACTTCAATGATGTGGTCATCAGCATCAAAGCCTCAAACACGGTAGTGATGGTGAAGACGGTGCGGCTGTTGGTGGAGACGATGGACCGTGAGGACATGCACTTCCCGCTGCACCTGGGCGTGACTGAAGCTGGCGAAGGAGAGGACGGCCGCATCAAGTCGGCTGTCGGCATCGGAGCACTGCTGACGGAAGGCATCGGTGACACCATCCGTGTATCACTGAGTGAAGAGCCTGAGTGCGAGATTCCCGTTGCCCGCAAGCTGGTGGACCTCATCCCAGAATGTAGTCGCCTGCGCAGGGAGGCTGAGGCGAGTATCAAGGATGACACCATTACGCTGGTGCTCGATGCCCCTGACTGGGAGACGCTGCAGCTGAAGGCCGCCATGTCAGTGGGTGCGCTGCTGATAGACCGTAAAGCCACGAAATTAAGAATAGAGGGAGCGCACTCCCAAATCCTCCCGAATGGTGAAGCGTCGCTCACCACCCTATCCGATGCCATTCTTCAGGCTGCCCGCATCAAGTTCACCAAGACGGAATACATCTCGTGTCCTGGATGTGGCCGTACACTGTATAACCTGCAGGAGACGATAGCACGCATCAAGGCAGCCACGCGTCATCTGGTTGGTTTGAAGATAGGAATCATGGGGTGTATTGTCAACGGTCCTGGTGAGATGGCAGATGCCGACTATGGCTACGTTGGTGCCGGACGCGGTAAAATATCGCTCTACAGACAGAAGGTATGTGTAGAGAAGAACATCCCTGAAGAAGAGGCTGTAGAAAAGCTGTTGGAGTTGATAGAGAAAGACAGCGCCTCGAAATAACAAAAGAAGTCCCGCCAGAACAATGACGGGACTTTTATTTTACCTTTTTACTTTTTTACCTTTTTACCCTTTTACCTTTTTTACCTTTTTACCTTTTTAGAACTTCTTTCTGTAACAGCGGTGACGGCGCACCTCGTGAGATTCCAGATACTGCCATTGCGAGAGTACCCCTTCGTTGCTTTCCATCTGCGGTCCCGTCACAGCCCACTCGAAGTTATAGCGCTGGAACCATCGGATGAGGTCATCAAAAATCAAAGCGTTAGCACCTTTGGCTCGATAATCCGGCAGCACCCCTATGAGCAACAAATCGACAACAGGTGTCTTGTGCCACTTCAGGATTTTCAGCAGGTGCCACCAGCCGAAAGGCAGGAAGCGTCCGTCGCGCGTTTTCCGAAGCGCTTCTGAGAACGAGGGGAAGGTGATGCCGAAGCCTACCATCTTATCACCATCCATGACGGCAGTGACGAGGTTGAGGTCGGCAATCTTGATGTAGTCGTTGACAAGCTTGTCTATCTGCCGGTCACTGAGTTGACTGAATCCATAGAGGTTCTGATAGGTTTCGTTGAGCAGGTCGAAGACTTTACGGCCATAGCCTCCGTCAATGAGTTCCTTGCGGCTGAACTTGTGAACACGAAGTCCATAGCGCTTGCTTACCATCTCAGTAATCTTCGCAAATTTGTCAGGAACCCGCTCGGGCACTTTGACCTTCATCTCCACATAGTCGTTGTCCTTGGCAAAACCCTGCATGCGCTCCATGTGCTGTGGATAGTAGGGGTAGTTGTAGTTGACATACATCGTCGACAGTTCGTCAAACCCCTCAATCATCATTCCCTCACGGTCGGTGTCGATGAATCCGAGTGGACCTGCGATTTCGGTCATGCCTTTCTCTCTGCCCCAGTCTTCTACTTCCTTCAGCAGCGCACTGCTGACCTCCGGGTCATCAATGAAGTCGAACCAGCCGAAGCGCACCTGATGACAGTTCCAGCGCTCGTTGGCTCGTCTGTTGATGATGGCAGCCACGCGCCCTACCATTTTCCCGTCACGGAAAGCCATGAAGTATTTGGCCTCACAGCATTCGAAGGAGGGGTTCCGGTCGGCACGGAGCGTTGCCATTTCGTCTCTGTATAGATAGGGCACCGCATAGTCGTTGCCTCGATAAAGGTCGTAGTAGAACTGGATGAACTGTCCCAGTTCTTTGCGATTGGTCACCTGATGGATTTCAATCTTACTCATGTCGGGAATCTTTTTCTAAGTGCAAAGGTACGATTTAGCGAGGACAAAACCAAAGAAAACCTTTCTTTTTTTTTATTTTACAGGTTTTCTATATACTGCCACAGCCGCTGATAGAAAGGATGCTGCGTCATGGTCTCTTTGTCACCGAGGATGATGAGTTTCATGCGTGCCCGCGTGATAGCGACATTCATGCGCCGGAGGTCACGCAGGAATCCTATCTGTCCTTCGTCATTGGAGCGTACCAGTGAGATGACAATGACATCGCGCTCCTGTCCCTGAAAGCCGTCAACGGTATTCACACTGATGGCACGGCGGAAGGGCTTGAAGAATTCGCGCTTCATGAGCAGGCGGCGCAGATACTGCACCTGTGCACGGTATGGTGAGATAATACCCACATCAATATGTTCGTCCAGAATTCGCTGTTTACCAATCTTGTTGAAGTAGTGCTGCAATGCCAGCAGTGTCAATTCTGCCTCGCCCTTGTTGATGCGTCCGAAGGACTCGCCGACGAACTGTTCGCGGAAAGGTGACACGGGGTTAAGCGATGAGGTGTCTACAGAAAACGCCGCAGTGTCTATCCATGTCATTGGAATGTCGAGGTCGAGGATGCTGCGGTGCTTCACTTCTGGGGCGGCCTGCAACAGTCCGTTGTAGAAGAAGTCGCTGGAAAAGCGCATGATGTCCTCGTGCATGCGGTACTGTATCTTCAGCAGGGTGACTGCTTCGGGATGTCGTTCTGCAATACGCTCCATGAGGGTCTTCCCTAATCCTGCCTTCAGTGCTGCAATGCTCTTCACTGTTGGCGGCAGCTGACAATGGTCGCCAGCGAGGACAACCCTGGAGACACGGCGCAAGGGAATCCAGCAAGCCGCTTCGAGAGCTTGGGCAGCCTCGTCAATGAACAGCGTGCCAAACTTCTGTCCCTCCAGCAGTCGGTTGGCGGCACCGACAAGTGTTGAAGCAATGACACGAGCCTCGCCAAACAGTTCGTTATTGATACGAATCTCCAGTTCCGTGGCTCTGCTTTTAAGACTCTCAAGTCGCTGGTGATACTTCTCGTCACCCCGCCGGCGGTGGCTGCGCAGTTCGCGGATGGCTTTGCGGATAGCCCACAGGTGTGGATAGTCGGGATGTGCCTCGAAGCGACGCTCATAGGTGAAAGACAACATCTTATCATTCACGCGCGTAGGATTGCCGATTCGCAATACGTTGATGCCACGGTCTACGAGTTTCTCGCTAATCCAATCGACCGCCATGTTGCTCTGTGCACATACCAGCACCTGATTCTCGCGCATCAGCGTCTCGCGGATAGCCTCAACGAGTGTCGTGGTCTTTCCCGTACCTGGTGGTCCGTGAACGATTGCCACGTCTTTGGCTCTCAGCACCATGTTGACTGCTTCCTCCTGCGTAGCATTGAGATAAGGCATGTGGATGGGAGGGAAAACAAAAGTCTCGGGTTTTTGAGAAGTATAGAAGAGGTCGCGCAGATAGCCCAAGCGTCCTTTACCCTTGATTGCACGGTCCAACGCCTCCAGCATCAGGCGGTAGCTGGTCTCGTCGAACGACAGCTGCACACCCAGCTGTTCGGTGTTCTGCAGGTCGAGGATGCTGGTATTATCTGGTACGGTGATTACCAGTCGGTCACCGTCGGCATAGCTGACGGTACCTGTAAAGCGAAAGTAGCGGATGCCCGTTTCTGTGGAGTCGTTTCTGAAGAAGATGACGGGTCTGCCAAACTCAAAGTTATGTTCGATGTCGGTATCTGTGGTGCGCACGACCTCTACCGTCAGCTGATTGAGCGAATTGTAATAGCTGCGGCTCACCTTGACAGGCCACCAGGCATCGCCCCGCTTCACCTTGCGCATGATGCCCATCTGCTCCGTCTGCAGGCGGAAGGCTTCTTTCTCCGTCTCATATTCCATCTGTAGCAACAGGCGTTGCTGTTGCAGAGCTTGTATGGGAGAACTGTGCTTTTGTGACATTACTTCAGAATAACTTTCTGACCATTACA
>CAMNIA010000073.1 GCA_946540105.1 uncultured Prevotella sp.
CCACGCCTTCAGCTCCAGCAACATCTCCAGATGATAGAGGAACGACTGACGCATGCCGAAGCCGTGACCGCCAGTGGGATAGATATGCATGGTGGCAGGCACCTTGTTGGCATAGAGCTCCTGGTAGTAGTTCAGACTGTTGGTAGGAGCTACGGCACGGTCGTCGGCTGCCAGCGCTATGAAGGCGCGTGGCGTATGCTGGGTGACCTGCTGGTCGGAGCTGTATTCAGCCACCAGCTTGCGCTTGGGCTTCTTGCCCAGCAGGTTGGTGCGCGACCCGCTATGGGTAGTGCCCAGTTCCATCGAGATGACGGGGTAGAACAATATCTGGAAGTTAGGTGCGGCATCGCCTTTGGCATGGGTAGCGACAGTCGAAGCCAGATGTCCTCCAGCCGAGAATCCCATGATGCCGATGTTCTGCTTGTCGAGATGCCACTCGTGCGCGTGGCGGCGCACCAGTTTGATGGCTTCCTCGGCATCTTCGGCAGGCACCTGATAGGCTTCGTGGGGCAGACGGTATTTCAGCACGACGAGCGCTATGCCCTGGGCGTTGAAGAAAGGAGCCCAGTCGGTGCCTTCGTTCTGCATTGACAGGTGGTGGTAGCCTCCGCCAGGACAGCACACAACGGCGCGCCCTGTAGCTTGCTTCTTGTCAGGCAGGTAAACCATTATCTTTGCGAGGTCCGTAGGGTCGCCGTTGCTGGTCTTCGGACCGTTGGGCCACAGATTCATCTCAATAGGTTGCTGTGCTGCTACCAGGGCAGACACGCACAGCAGGAGGGTCGTCAATGCTGTTTTCATACAATTCCTTGGATTTGTGTTTGCAAAGATAGGCATTTTTTTGTGAGGTTTTCATGCTCAAACGTTAAGAAAATAAAAAAACTACTATATATATAAGGTGTAACCAAAACTTTTGCCTACTTTTGCAGCCCGAATCATTAAAGACGGCGAAAAGTCGCCTTCTCCGTAAGCTAATATTTAAAGAATAACAAGATATGCAAAAGAATTTGGTGATAGTAGAGTCGCCAGCCAAGGCCAAAACCATTGAGAAGTTCCTTGGTGACGATTTCAAGGTGATGTCGAGTTACGGCCACATCCGCGACCTGAAGAAGAAGGAGATGAGTATCGACGAGAAGTCGCTCGAACCCGAATATGAGATTCCTGAAGACAAGGAGAAGGTGGTCAAGGAACTGAAGGCCAATGCCAAGAAAGCCGAGACCGTGTGGCTCGCATCCGATGAGGACCGTGAGGGAGAAGCCATTTCGTGGCACTTGTGTGAGGTGCTGGGACTGGATGAGAAGAAGACCAACCGTATCGTGTTCCACGAAATCACCAAGCCTGCCATCCTGGAAGCCATCAAGACACCCCGCCACCTGAATATGAATCTGGTCAACGCACAGCAGGCCCGCCGCGTGCTCGACCGCCTGGTGGGTTTCAAACTGTCACCCGTCCTGTGGCGTAAGGTGAAGCCCGCCCTCTCAGCAGGTCGCGTGCAGAGTGTTGCCGTCAGGTTAATAGTGGAACGCGAGCGCGAGATACAGGCTTTCAAGAGTGAGCCCTACTTCAGCATCAGTGCCATCTTTGCCCTGACGAATGCCGATGGCTCTCAAAACGAGGTCAAAGCCACGCTGAGTCAGCGCCTGAAGACCCACGACGAGGTGGTACAGTTCCTGGAGCAGTGTAAGGACGTCTCCTTCCAGGTGGACAGCGTGAGCAAGAAACCTATGAAGCGAACGCCTGCACCTCCCTTTACCACTTCCACCCTGCAGCAGGAGGCCGCCCGTAAGCTGGGATTCACCGTCTCGCAGACCATGATGGTAGCTCAGCACCTGTATGAACACGGACAGATAACCTATATGCGTACCGACTCAGTGAACCTCTCGGGCTTGTGTATCAACGCCTCGAAGGAGACCATCACCAAACTCTATGGTGAGGAGTATTCTAAAGTACGCCAGTATCACACCAGTTCCAAAGGGGCACAGGAGGCACACGAAGCCATCCGTCCTACCTATATGGATCAGACCGAGATAGAAGGCACCGTCCAGGAGCGCCGCCTCTATGAACTCATCTGGAAGCGTACCATCGCCTCGCAGATGGCTGATGCGGTGATAGAGAAGACAACAGCCGAGATTAAGGCACAACCGCAGCCCCAACTCAATGGTGGTGCCGACGCACTCTTTGTTGCGCAGGGTGAGGTCGTGAAGTTCGACGGCTTCATCAAGGTTTATCACGAGTCAGTGGATGATGAAGAGCAGCAGGAAGACGAGGGTCGTATCCTGCCGCCGCTGAAGAAGGGCATGGAACTGACGCGCCGTGAGATACAAGCCGTCGAGCGTTTCAGCCAGGGACCTCAGCGCTACACCGAGGCATCGCTGGTCCACAAACTTGAGGAGTTGGGCATTGGTCGACCTTCAACCTATGCGCCCACCATCTCAACCATCCAGCAGCGCGACTACGTGCACAAGGGTGACAAGAAGGGCGAGGAGCGCAGCTACACCATCGACATACTGAAAGGAAAGGTGACAACACAGAAGACCCGTAAGGAGATTGTGGGTTCTGAGAAAGGTAAGCTGCTGCCCACCGACATTGGCATCGTGGTCAACGACTTCCTGATGAAGTTCTTCCCCAACATCATGGACTATAACTTCACGGCAAAGGTCGAGCGCGACTTCGACCGCATTGCCGAGGGTGACGAGTCGTGGACGGGAATGCTGAAGGGATTCTATAAGAAGTTTGAACCAACGGTAGAGAAGACGATGAACGCCCGTCAGGAGCATAAGGCCGGCGAGCGCCAGCTGGGCACCGACCCCAAGTCAGGCCGTCCTGTCTCTGTCAAGATTGGCCGTTTCGGTCCTGTGGTACAGATTGGTCTGGCAGAAGATGTCGAAAAGCCACTGTTTGCCCAGCTCCCCAATGACAAGAGCATGGAGTCGCTGACGCTTGAGGATGCCTTGGAGCTGTTTAAACTGCCGCGCACCGTCGGTGACTTCGAGGGCACTCCTGTGGTGATAGGCACCGGCCGTTTCGGTCCTTATGTGCTGCACAACAAGAAGTACACCTCGCTGCCCAAGGGTGCTGACCCGATGACCATCACCCTCGACGAGGCTGTCAAGCTCATCAACGAGAAGCGCCAGCAGGAGACGCAGAAGCATCTGAAGATGTTCCCCAACGACATGAAACTGGAGCTGCTCAACGGCCGCTACGGCCCCTATTTGGCATACGACGGCAAGAACTACCGTCTGCCTAAGAACCTCCATTCCAAGGTGGCAACGCTGACCTACGAGGAGTGTATGGCTATCATTGAGAAGCAGAAGAAGTAATATGCGTCGCATTATTCTGGTCGGTTACATGGGGTCGGGTAAGACCACCGTCGGCAAGGCACTCTCGAAAGTGACGGGCATGATGTTCTATGACCTTGACTGGTATATCGAGAGCCGCATGCATACCACCGTCTCACGCCTGTTCTCAGAGCGGGGCGAGGAGGCCTTCCGCAAGATTGAGTATAACATGCTTCACGAGGTTGCCGAGTTCGAGGATGTCATCATCAGCTGTGGTGGCGGCACGCCCTGTTTCTTTGACAACATGGACTATCTCAACCAGCAGGGAGACGTGGTGTACCTCAAGGCGAACCCTGAGACGCTCTATAAACATCTGCTCATGGCGAAGGTCGAGCGGCCGCTGCTGAAAGGCAAGAGCCCTGAGGAGCTTATCGCTTACATCACCGAGCATCTGCAGACACGAACCCCGTTCTATGAGAAAGCCCGCTATGTACTCGATGTCAATGTGCTCGACAGCTACGATAAAATCAACACCAGTGTGGAGAAAATACGAAAACTACTCGCGATATGAAGAAATGGACTATTGACGACTCTAAGGAGTTGTACAACATCAATGGCTGGGGTACCAGCTACTTCGGTATCAATGACGAAGGCAACGTCTATGTCACGCCCTGTAAGGACGGCACACAGGTAGACTTGCGCGAGGTGATGGACGAGTTGGCGCTGCGCGATGTGCAGTCGCCGGTCTTGTTGCGCTTCCCCGATATTCTGGACAACCGTATCGAGAAGACGTGGAGCTGCTTTAAGAAGGCTGCCAAGGAGTACGACTACAAAGGCGACAACTACGTGGTCTATCCCATCAAGGTCAACCAGATGCAGCCGGTGGTAGAGGAGATTATCTCGCACGGACGTAAGTTCAACCTGGGCGTTGAGGCTGGTTCCAAACCGGAACTGCATGCCGTCATTGCCGTGCAGTGTCAGAGTGACTCCATCATCATCTGCAATGGCTATAAGGACCAGTCGTACATCGAACTGGCTCTGTTGGCACAGAAGATGGGGAAGAAGATTTTTATCGTGGTAGAGAAACCCAACGAGTTGGAACTCATAGCCCGCGAAGCCAAGAAGTTAGGTGTGCGCCCTAATATCGGCATACGCATCAAGTTGGCTTCGTCAGGCTCAGGTAAGTGGGAGGAGAGTGGGGGAGACGCCTCCAAGTTCGGACTGACCAGTGCCGAACTGCTTGAAGCCCTCGACCTGCTTGACAAGAAAGACATGCGTGACTGTCTGCGCCTCATCCACTTCCACATCGGGTCGCAGATTACCAAGATACGCCGCATACAGACCGCCCTGCGCGAGGCTTCCCAGTTCTATGTACAACTGCATAAGATGGGGTATAATGTCGATTTCGTTGACTGCGGTGGTGGTCTTGGAGTCGATTATGACGGCACGCGCTCGCCTTCTTCCGAGAGCAGTGTCAACTACTCCATCCAGGAGTATGTCAACGACTGTATCTATACCTTCGTGGAGGCAGCAAACAGGAACAACATCGCTCATCCCAATATCATTACCGAGAGCGGACGCTCGTTAGCCGCCCACCACTCAGTGCTCGTCATTGATGTGCTGGAGACGGCATCACTGCCTGAGATGCCCGAGGAGTTCGAACCCGATGCCGACAGCCACCAGCTGGTGAAGGACCTGTATGAGATATGGGATAACCTGTCGCCTCGCAACGTGCTGGAAGACTGGCACGATGCAGAGCAGATACGCGAGGAGGTGCTCGACCTCTTTACTCACGGCATTGTCGACCTCAAGACACGTGCCGAGGTGGAGGCGATGTACTGGAGCGTGTGCCACGAAATTCATGCGCTGGCAAAGACCCTGAAGCACATCCCCGAAGAGCTGATGAACATTGACAAACTGCTGGCTGACAAGTATTTCTGCAACTTCTCGCTGTTCCAGTCGCTGCCTGACTCGTGGGCTATCGACCAACTGTTCCCCATTATGCCTATCCAGCGCTTGGGCGAACGGCCTACCCGTAATGCCACGCTGCAAGACATCACCTGCGACTCTGACGGCAAGATAGCACAGTTTGTCACCAACCGCCATAACTCTCATGCGCTGCCTGTCCATACCCTCAAGAAGAACGACAAGTACTACCTCGGCGTCTTCCTTGTTGGTGCTTATCAGGAGATACTGGGTGACATGCACAACCTCTTTGGCGATACCACCGCCGTTCACATCTCCGTGAAGGACGGTCATTACCACATCGACCAGATTATTGACGGCGAGACCGTTGCCGAGGTGCTCGACTACGTGCAGTATGAGCCCAAGAAACTGGTGCGCCAGCTTGAGATATGGGTGGCAAAGAGTGTGAAGCAGGGCAAGATTACCCTGGAGGAGGGCAAGGAGTTCCTCTCTAACTACCGTTCAGGACTTTACGGATATACTTATTTGGAATGAAGCAGAAAGTAGTGGTGGTAAAGGTGGGTGGTGCCGTTGTCGAAGATGAGGCACAGCTCACACAACTCTTAAAGGACTTCTCGGCTATCGAAGGTCGTAAAGTCCTGGTGCACGGTGGTGGTCGCAAGGCTACGAAGATGGCTGAGCGTCTGGGCATCGAGACCCACATGGTGGGTGGCCGCCGCGTCACTGACGCAGCCATGCTCGAAGTGGTCACCATGGTTTATGGTGGGCTGGTCAACAAGAACCTCGTGGCTCGCTTGCAGGCCGCTGGTGTCAATGCCCTCGGACTTACGGGTGCCGATGCCAATATCATCCACAGCCACATCCGGCCTCCCGTCACTTTGTCTGCTGCCGATGCTGCAGCTGCTAATATCCCTTCAGCAGGGACTGCAGACGCACGCTCCTTCTCCTACGGCTTCGTCGGCGATGTCGATGCCGTCAATGGTGAAACGCTGTCTCACCTCATTGAGGCAGGCATCACCCCCGTGCTGGCACCGCTGACCCACGATGGCGAGGGCAACATCCTCAATACCAATGCCGACACCATAGCCTCCGAGACTGCCAAGGCGCTGGCAGCCCACTATGATGTCACCCTCATCTACTCGTTCGAGAAAAAGGGTGTGCTCTCCAATCCCGATGATGACGACAGTGTCATCCCCGTCATTACGCGTCCTTTATTTGAAAAGTACAAGACCGATGGCACTATCTCTGGCGGCATGCTGCCAAAGATAGAGAATGCCCTCGCTGCTGTCGAGTCCGGTGTCTCGCGTGTCATCATCACGCTGGCTAC
>CAMNIA010000074.1 GCA_946540105.1 uncultured Prevotella sp.
GTTTCCAATGGTGGCACCCATGGTGGCAATGGCGGCGGCTGAACTACCGATGGCCAGGTATTCAGTGATACCCATCTTACGGTTCATCGCCTTCTGCGGTACGACAATCTCGCAGCCCGGGCGTATCTTGGCACCGTCGCTGACCTTGGCAACAGTACCGTTCATGTAGATGACGTAAGCCTGGTTCTTCTTGGCATAACGGTTGAAGCCACCGGCCTGGTTGATGTAGTACTTAGCGCTCTTGCCATCCTTGTAGCCTACGGTGTTGGGATACATCACCTCGCCATCGATCTTCACCGTGCCGTTATAGGTGGGAATGGTGATGCGGTCTCCTTCACGCAGCACGATGTCGTAGTCGCCGCCAGGATTCTCCAGGGCTTTGTCGAGTTCGATACCTACGTGGTAGGTCTCGGGTATTTCTATGAGCTTCTCTTTCTCTGCCTCTGTCTGTTGCATGTTGACACCGAACTCAGCGATGGAACGGCTGTTGTTGATAGCCATCTCCTGAGCAACGCGTTCTTTCTCTTCCTGTTGCATCTTGGCAAGTTCCTCCAGACGGACGCGTTCGGCCTCGTTGACTTTACGTTCCAGACGGGCTCCAGGGATGTAGGCTAGGTCGGTTGCTCCGCCGGCACGCTTGAAGAGGTCGCTCAGTCGCTCGTTCTTCTTAGTCAGGGTATAGGTGCCGCCAAAGAGAATTTCTCCCTCGATGGTGACGTTCTGCTGGGTGAAATAGCCAGGGCTCTTGCGTACGTACACCTCGTCGAACGGCATGAGCTTGAAGGCCTGCTGTCCGTCGATGACGAAGCCGTCCTTCAGCGAGAAGTTAAAGGTCTGTGCCAGAATGGAGTCCTGTCTCAGCGCGTTGGGGTCGCTGATGCGGCGTGATACCAGTACGTTGTGCATGGATGCAGACTCCTTCAGACCGCCGGCCTGCAGTACGAAGTCTTCCAGTGTCTCGTTGTCGGCATACTTGTACGTACCAGGATACATGACCTCACCATGGATGGCGATGGTCTGCTGGACGCGCGACTCCTGTCTGGTGGGGATAAACAGCACGTCCTCGTTCTTCAGCGGAAGGTCGGCGACGCTGCCGTTCATGATGCCCTCGATGTCGACAGAGACGACCTCCAGGGTGCGGTCAGCCTTCATGCGGTGCATGACGGCATGCTGGGTGAAGGCTTCTTCGGTAACGCCTTCGGCACTCTCGAGCAGCGTCTTTACGCTGTAGATGTTCTTGCCCAGTTGGTACATGCCTGGACGGAAGACAGCTCCCTTCACCTCTACCATGTTAGAGTAGCGGGGCAGTATGGAGTCGACGCTGACAGAGTCGTTGTCAGCCATGTGGAATGAGCTCATGTCGAACTCGTTGACATTATACACCGAGTATTGGGAGCCAGACTTGCGGATGATGCGTACCGACTTGCGGTAAGCGTCGCCTTCAAAACCGCCGGCATAGTCAATCAGCGTGCCCACGCTCTCGTTCTTCTTCATCTCGTAGTACATCGGGCGCTTCACCTTACCGGTGACGTTGACCAGACACTCGTATGAGCCAACCACGATGACGTCGTTGTCGCCCAGCCTTACGTTGCCGCTCAACTTGCCGTTGAGAATGTAGTCGTAGACGTCAACGGTGCTGACGAGTTTGTTGTGGCGGTACACCTTGATGTTACGCAGCGTACCAATCTTGCTGGGGCCTCCAGCCATATAGAGCGCATGGAATACAGACGAGAATGCCGACAGGGTGTATGTACCCGGTGTCTTTACTTCGCCCATGACGTTAACCACGATGGTGCGTGTCTGTCCGACAGAGAGACGTAACTTGGAACTGCTGTAGCGGGCTCCTAACTGCGAGCGGACGCGGCTGTTGGCCTGACTGACTGTCAGTCCGCCAACCTGAATGGGACCGTAACCCTCGATGACGATGAAGCCATCGGGCGAAACCGTCACCTGCTCGGAGCGTTGTGAAGCGCCATAGATGTCGACGAAGACAACGTCGCCGGCACCAAGGACATAGTTCTCGGGCGTGGCGATATTCATGTTTGGTTCGAAAGTCAGGTCTTCGTTGTTGAAGATGTCATGACCGAAAATCTTCTTGCCGTCCTTGCCTTCAGCTTTCTCCTTGTCCTTCAGGTAGCGCTGTATGACCTGGCGGTCGTAGATGTCGAGCGAGTCGGGCAGGAAGTCGTCCAATTCGGCTTTCATGTCAGCAGCATCTTCCTCGATGTAGCGTTTGTTCTTGCCATATTTGTTCAGTTTCTGCTTCTGCTTGTCACGCTGTTTCACCAGCTTGTCATCCTTCAGCTTTTCCGTGGCGCTGTTCTTCTCCTTTCCGTTGTTGCGGCGCAGACGCTCGTCTATCAGCTCGTCGTCGGTCATGGTCTTGTCTTGCACGGTACCCAGCCCTTGGTTCTTCTGCATGCGTTCGACCTTCTTGTGTACCTGGCGTATCTGGTCGATGGTGACACCTTTTTGAATCAACTTGGTGACAATCTCCTGCTGCGACGAGCCAGCCTTCTGCTCTTTCATCACAAACTTGATAATCTGGTCATCGCTCATTGACGACTGTGCATTGATGCTGCCCAAGGCCAGCATCAGCATACAAAGCGTAACTAAAGTCTTCTTCATATAGCGGTTTTCGTAGTTTTCTTATACCTTTATATTATATATATAACTCCATTTTTGCAAAATTGTTGCAAAGGTACATATAATTTTGCAATTAACGGCAAAAAGCGCAGAAAACTTAACTAATGGACGTCGCTATTGAGGTTACGCTTCAGGAAAAACTGGCGTGTAGCACGGAAAAATGTCAACACACCCAGTGCGTTGACGGCTGCCACCACCCAGAAGGTGGCATTGTAACCAAAATGTTCGGCCAACACGCCTCCCAGCAGGATGCCGAGTCCCATGCCGATGTCCCACGAAATGAGAATGGTGGAGTTGGCGGTTCCTCGTTGGTTGTTGGTTGCCACACAGATCGTCATATTCTGGAAGGCAGGCCACATGTGCCCGTTTCCCAGTCCGATGAGCAGAGCGGAACCGTAATAAGCGATGTGAACTGAGAACAGAGAACAGAGAACAGAAAACTGAGAGGAGAGGGTAGGTAGTAAAATAAATAAGGTGTAGCCAACGAGCGAGATTACCATGCCCGATGCGGCATTGTAGGTGAGACGTCCCTGGCGCAGCGCCTTGCCACCCTGCAGGCGTGAGAGGATGAGGCCTAAGGAACAAAGCATGAAGAAGGTGCCCGTACCACCCGTGATGCCCAGTGTCTCCTTGCTGTAGATGGCGAGGTAGTTGCTGATGACGCCAAAGCAGAAGCCGAAAAACACCATGTTGACACCTAGCAGCCAGCCACGAAGAAGAAAGAAACGGTCTAACGAGAGTGGAGGGTGCTGCGTGGCTGACGGCTTCTTCTTCTTCTGTGGCAGTTGCACAGTGCTGTCAACCAGCCATCCAAGACATGCCACGATAAGCGCCAGCCAGAACAGCAAGTCGAAGCTGTGGGTGAACTTATAGACATAGATACCGATGGTTGGTGCCATCGCCATCGCGAGGTTGTTGGAGAGACCGTAGTAACCAATGCCCTCCGTACGTCTGCTCGACGGCAAGACATCGATGGCTACCGTGCTGTTAGCAACGGTAAGTGCTCCGAAAGGTCCGCCGTGCAGCGTGCGGACAATGGTGAAGAGCAACAACGTGGAAGCAGCCAGATAACCCGAGAAGAAGATGGCAAAAGCGGCGAAACACACCATAAGCACCGTCTTGCGTGGAAAGGAGTCGACGAAGTAACCGCTGAACGGGCGGAAGAGCAGTGCCGTGATGGTATAGCCCGACAGCACCAGTCCGATGACGTCCTTTGTGGCACCGAAGTGTTCGCTGAGATACAGTGGCAGCAGCGGTGTCAACACATAGAAGGCAAAGAACAGCGAGAAATTGGCTGCCATGACCTTACAGTAGTTGCGGTTCCAGAGTCGTTCTTGTGACATTTTGCCTGCAAAATTAGTATTTTATTCCGTAAACAGGCAAAAAGATGACGAATATTTTTGCACGTAATGAAAAAATGACTACCTTTGCACGCTAATAATCTAAAAGTCATTTAAAACACACACAATTAAAAACAAAAAAAGAAATGAAAAGAACAATTTTAACCTTTGTGATGATGGCGCTAACCATAGCCGTGATGGCTGTTCCCGCCAAGAAAGGAATATGGAAAACACTGACACTGAGTGACGGAACAACTGTGAAAGCCATGCTGGCAGGCGATGAGCACGGACACTACTGGCAGGCAGCCGACGGCACCTGTTATGTGACACACGGCGACAACTATGAGGCTGTGGTGCGTGAACAACTGCAACAGAAACGGCAGGCGCGCCTTGCGGCAAAGTACGCCCGCAAGCGTGCTATCTATGCTTCGACGAGCGACGGCTTGGGAATGAAAGGCACGATGAGCAGGGGAGCCGTTCCCAGCATCGGTGAATACACCATTCCGGTGGTGATGGTACAATTCAAGGACAAAAATTTCAAGAGTACGACGACTGTCGACAAGATGACGCGCTTTTATAACGAAGAGGGTTATCACGACGAGTCGGGTTGTGTAGGTTCTGTGCGCGACTACTTTAAGGCGCAGAGCGGCGGACAGTTCATTCCGACGTTCGACGTGGTTGGCATTGTAACTCTGAGCAACAACTATGCTTATTACGGAAAGAACGATGCTCAAGGTTATGACCAGAACGTCTACGGCTTGTCAAAGGATGTCGCTGAGGCTGCCGTCAGTCAGCTGGGTGTTGACTTCACGAAATACGTGGTGCCTGCAGGTGACGAGTTCCACACGGCCGGTGTTCCCCTGATGTGCATGTTCTATGCCGGCGAGGGCGAGGCTACAGGCGATAACTCCAATACCGTATGGCCCTGCGAGTGGGATGCCGATGAGGATCCAGGAGAAGGCAATTACCAGGGTGTTCATTTTAACAGCTTCTTCGTAGGAAATGAATTGTTGGGCAGTCAACTGATGGGCATGTCCGTATTCTGTCATGAGTTCGGTCACGCACTGGGCTTGCCTGATTTCTACGTGACTGATGACAGCTATTCCCACGATGATCCTTTCGGAAACTGGTCAATCATGGATACGGGAGCCTACGTCGATGACAACTGCCGTTTGGCCATGGGGTATAATGCTTATGAGAAGAGCTACATGGGATGGCTGGAACTGAAGGAGGTTGGCGACGCCACTGAAATTCAGCTGCAGTCGCCCGACGGGTTGGCAGAAAACTCGGCCGTCATCATCCGCAATAGTTCGACAGAGACCTTTATCCTGGAAAACCGTCAGCCTGGCACGTGGTATCCCTCCGTATATGGCAGCGGCGTCTTGGTGACACGCATCAGCTACAACTATAATCAGTGGCATCTCAACACACTGAATAACACGCAGACGAAGAAGCGTGCCTGCGTGCTCACAGCCGATGGTGCCAAACTGTATTACTCTGCCAGCAAGAGCAATCTCTATGGAAATGGCAAGACTTCCATTGGTGCACTGAAGACCCTCAGCGGTACCACCTTGGATATGAGAGTGAAGACGATTACGAAAAACAACGACGGCACCATCACGCTGACGATAGGCGAAGGCGGCTCAGGCAGCGGAGGCGGTGAAGAAACTCCGATAGAGGGCGACTTCTATGAGTCGTTCGACCAGTGTAACGGAAAGGGCGGTAACGACAACCTGTGGAGTGGCAGTATAGCCACGGGCGATTTTGTGCCTGATAATGAAGGCTGGACGGCAACAGACGATAAGTATTATGGTGCCAACCAGTGTGCCAAATTCGGAACGTCAAGCACCTCAGGCGAAGCCACTACACCCCAAATCAAACTGAACGGCGATGCTACGCTGACCTTCAAGGCTGGTGCATGGAATGCTAAGAATGATGGAACAACGCTGAACCTCTCGGTGACAGGCGGCACGATTGACAAGTCGTCGGTGACGATGACGAAGGGTGCCTTTACCGAATATACAGCCAAGGTTACCGGCAACGGTGTCGTACAGATAACCTTCGCCGCACAGAGTGGACGGTTCTTCCTGGACGAGGTGTTGCTGAAGGGCAATACTTCGGGAATACACAGCGTCACCACTGAATCCCTGCAGACAGCTCGCATCTACACGCTTGACGGTCGCTTCGTCGGAACCGATTTTGGCGCGCTGAGTCACGGACTGTATATTGTAAATGGAAAAAAAGTGGTGAAGTAGTATTGCTATTTCGCGGAAATGTATTATCTTTGCGGAGTAAAGGTAATACAACGCATCATGAAAATACAATTTCATATTGACTATCATACCGTCGACGGTGAGCTGTTGGTTCTGAATATGCTTGCTGCCGACGGTACTGTTGCTGCACAACATACAATGGCGGCAACAGATGCCCGCCACTGGGCATGTGAAGTGGAACAGCCGATGGCTAAAGGTTCCTTCGTAGACTATTACTACAGTGTGGTACGCGAAGG
>CAMNIA010000075.1 GCA_946540105.1 uncultured Prevotella sp.
CAACCACCGTGACATCGTACTTGACTCGGCTTTCCTCGACCTGATGTTAGTCAATGCCGGTTATCCCACGACGGTCGAGATAGGTATTGGCGACAATCTGCTCATATACCCGTGGATAAAACGGCTGGTGCGCATGAACAAGGCGTTTACCGTACGGCGTGGACTGACGGCTCACGAGATGATGCGCTCGTCACTGCTGATGAGTCGTTACATCCATTATGCCGTCACGCATAAGCGCGAGAACATCTGGCTGGCACAGCGCGAAGGACGTGCAAAAGACTCCAGTGACCAGACGCAGGAGTCGGTACTGAAGATGCTGGCAATGGGTGGGCCAACCAAAATTGACAATGGAGAATTGGGAATTGAGAATTGTGATATGTCTCAAGGCGGCAATTCCGACGGAAGCAGTAATCATAATTCTCAATTCTCAACTCTTAATTCTATAAAGGAACTGAATATTGTGCCGTTGACCATCAGCTATGAGTTTGACCCCTGCGACTTCTTGAAAGCACAGGAGTTTCAGCAGAAGCGCGACAACCCCAATTTCAAGAAGAGCAAACAAGACGACCTGGATAATATGAAGACAGGCATCTTTGGCTATAAGGGACGTGTGCACTATCATTGTGGCACGCCCATCAACCAGTGGATTGACGCATTGAACGACCAGTCAGGTGGTGAGGGCAACAGCACAACGACGAAGTCGAAGAATGAGTTCTTCGCTCATCTGAGTCAACGCATAGATGAGGAGATACACCGTGGCTACCGCCTCTATCCCTGCAACTATATTGCTCTTGACATGTTGGAACAGCCTGCCGCTTTGAGTTCAGACAGTCCTCACTATACGCAAGCCGACGTGCAGCGCTTCGAACAATATCTGCAGGGGCAGCTGGCAAAGATTAAGATTCCCAACAAGGACGAGGCTTTCCTGCGCGAACGCTTGCTGACCATGTATGCCAATCCGTTACGCAACTACTTAAAGGCGAAACAATGATGAAGACGCTACAGACTGCCATCCTCCTTGTGTCCTTACTCCTCGTGGGCTGTACTACCGACAGCTATGATACTGGCGAGGGTGCCTACTCGAATACCGTTGCCGACTTTGCCGAACTGCGAAGCGACGGGGCAAAGCACGGTGTCTCCTTTGTCACCGACGAGGGCGTGAACTATATCCTGGAGAATACTATCAGTGCCTCGTGGATTAAGACCGCCGACTCCGTCTATCGCGCGTGTGTATATTATAATAAGGTGTCAGAGACGATGGCTCACGCTGTTTCGTGTTTCAACATTCCCACCTTGCGACCAAAAGCAGCCTCCAACTTCATTCGCCAACCGCAAGACCCGCTGGACGTGGAGAGTTGTTGGATGTCGAAGAACGGGAAATACCTGAATATGGCACTGCTCATCAAGAATGGCCGCAACGAGTCGGGTTATGAGAGTGTTCATGCACTGTCCCTCGTACTTGACGAAACCCATCAGAACGCTGATGGTACAAAAACCGCCTATTACCGACTGCTACACGACAAAGGGACAGCGCCAGCGTATTACACCAACCGCCATTACGTGAGTGTTCTGCTGCCTAACTCCAACCGACCAGACAGTGTCAGACTGACCATAAAAACCTATTCTGCCGACTACGTCAAAACCTTAAAATTGTAAACTTGTAACGCGCACAGTTGTCCGTTTGGTGTAAAAAACGCACCAAAAAGGGTAAAAAACATGCACAGGTGTGGGGTGATTGTGCAATTTCGAGACACTTTTTATGCTTAAAATTTGCGTAAGTCAATAAAAAGTTGTTACTTTGCACCCGCTTAGCGATACTTTAGATTGTAAAGCACACTAAATTTAAATTAGAAATCATTATTTTATTAACATTAAAGTAAAAGTATTATGTCAGAAATTGAAAGCAAAGTTAAGGCTATTATCGTAGACAAACTCGGTGTTGACGAAGCAGAGGTTAAGCCCGAAGCAAGTTTTACTAACGACCTGGGTGCAGACTCTCTGGATACTGTAGAGCTGATCATGGAGTTCGAGAAAGAGTTTGGTATCTCTATCCCCGACGACAAGGCTGAGAAGATTGGCACCGTAGGTGACGCTATCGCTTACATCGAGGAGAACGCAAAATAATTTATCCCCCTAGGTTAGGGGGTTGGGGGTCTGAACAGACGTAATATGCTATTCAGACCCTCAACTCAATAACTTGGGGGATTATCTTTTTTGATATAATATGGAATTAAAAAGAGTAGTGATAACAGGAATGGGTGCTGTCACCCCGCTGGGCAATACTCCCGAGGAGACTTGGAAGAACATGCTGGCAGGTAAGAGCGGTGCCGCTCCTATTACACATTTCGATACAACCAACTTCAAAACCAAATTTGCATGCGAGGTGAAAGACCTCGACATCAATGCCTATCTGGACCGCAAGGAAGCTCGCAAGATGGACCGCTACACACAGCTGGCTCTGATTGCTGCTAAACAGGCTGTCGAGGATAGCGGCATGGATTTGGAAAAAGAAGACAAAGACCGCATTGGTGTGGTTTACGGTGTTGGTATCGGCGGTATCAAGACTTTTGAGGACGAGGTGTCTTACTATGGCGCTCATCGTGAGGATGGACCCAAGTTCAACCCCTTCTTCATTCCTAAGATGATTGCCGATATTGCTGCCGGTCAGATTTCAATAATGTACGGCTTCCACGGCCCCAACTATATTACAGCATCTGCTTGTGCCTCTTCTTCGAATGCACTGGCTGACGCCTTCAACCTGATACGGTTGGGCAAGGCCAACATCATCCTGGGTGGTGGTGCCGAGGCTGCTATCTGTGAGACGGGTGTGGGTGGCTTCAACGCCATGAAGGCTTTGTCAACACGCAACGACGAGCCAGAGAAGGCCAGCCGTCCGTTCAGTGCCAGCCGTGATGGCTTTGTCATGGCCGAAGGTGCCGGCTGTCTCATCCTTGAAGAGTTGGAGCATGCCAAGGCTCGTGGCGCGAAGATTTATGCTGAAATGGTAGGTGCCGGTATGAGTGCTGACGCTCACCACATCACCGCTTCTCACCCCGAGGGTCTGGGAGCCAAGCTGGTGATGAGAAACGCCCTTGAGGATGCTGGTATGAAGCCAGAGGATATAGACTACATCAACGTTCACGGTACGTCAACACACGTAGGTGATATCTCTGAGGCTAAAGCCATTAAGGAAGTATTCGGCGACGCTGCTTACAAGCTGAATATCTCGTCTACCAAGTCAATGACGGGTCACCTGCTGGGTGCTGCTGGCGCTGTTGAGGCTATGGCAACTATTCTGGCAGTTCAGAACGACATCGTTCCTCCCACCATCAACCACGAGGAAGACGACAAGGACGAAGAGATTGATTATAACCTCAACTTCACCTTCAACAAGGCTCAGAAGCGTGAGGTACGCGCAGGACTTAGCAACACGTTTGGCTTCGGTGGCCATAACGCCTGCGTTGTGTTTAAGAAGTACAAAGGTTAAATGATGTGGCTTAACGACATCATAGACAGAATAAGGCTCCCTTTCCGCAAGGAGAAGGAGCTTTTTTCTTCTCTATACAAGATTCTTGGCTTCTATCCCCATGACATCAGCCTGTACAAGCAGGCGTTGCTGCATAAGAGCGTAGGACGCAGAAACGAAAAAGGAAAGCCGTTGAACAATGAACGCCTGGAATTCCTGGGCGATGCTATCCTGGACGCTGTGGTTGGAGACATCGTGTTCCGCCATTTCGCAGGAAAGCGTGAGGGCTTCTTGACCAACACCCGTTCGAAACTTGTCAGTCGTGAGACGCTAGGCAAGCTGTCGAAGGAGATGGGTATTCCACAACTCATCCTGTCGGCAGGACATTCCACGTCGCACAACAGCTACATGAACGGCAATGCCTTCGAGGCACTGGTGGGAGCCATCTACCTGGATCGTGGCTACGATGCCTGCATGCGGTTTATGCAGAAACGTATTCTGGCACACCTTATCAATATCGACAAGGTAGCGTACAAGGAGGTGAACTTCAAGTCGAAACTGCTGGAGTGGAGTCAGAAAAACCGTGTGATAATGGAGTTCCGCGACCTGGAGCAGAGCCGTGACGAGAAGAACAGCCCCGTGTTTACTACACAGGTGTTCATCGAGGAACTTGAGGGCTGTAAGGGTACAGGCTACTCGAAGAAGGAGAGTCAGCAGGCAGCAGCAAAGGATACGCTTCTGAAGTTGCGCCGTGAACCCCAGTTTATTGATGCGGTGTTTGCTGCCAAAGGCGACCGCACGAAGATGGAGGAAGAACCCGTCATGGTGGTTCCAGATCTGGAAAAACTGGAGCAGCAGAACTTCTTTATAGAAGAAAAAGCCGAGCAGACCACAAACCGCCCTCAGCAGTCGGAAGACGCTCAGTCACAGACGAAGGAGGTGCAGCTCTTCAACGATGCAGAACTGACACTTGACGACATTGAGGTAACGCCTCGCGAGAAGACCCGCGAGGAAATCATTGCAGAGGCAGAGGCGGCAGCCTTTGCTGACATGGAAAAGAACTAGTGCAAGGCGGTTTCCCCGTCTTGCCGAAAGAATCGGTGCAAGGCGGTTTTCCCGTCTTGCCTTATATAACCAAAAACCAAAGGAATGATGAAGAGACTTGTAACTTGTGGACTACTGGCAGTGTGGACAGCTATCACCGTCTGGGCTGCACCCGCCATGCGCGAACCCTTTCTGGCCACACAGCCAGATGGCACCACCGTGGAAATAATGCTTCATGGCGATGAACACGCCGCTTGGAGCACCACAGCCGACGGCGTGCTGGTGGTAGAGCGGAACAAGGCGTACTATGTGGCAGCCGTCGATGCTCAGGGCAGGTTGTCGGCAACAACACTGCTGGCACACCAGCCGATGGAGCGCAGTACACAAGAGCTGCAGGCATGTAAGGCACAACAGCAGCAGCAGCGTCTGTTCTTCGAGCAGTGTGAGCTGAAGCAGCAGAAGGGTAGGAGGGCTCAAGTGACAAGCACTTCATACTTTCCCCATACGGGAAGTCCAAAGTGTTTGGTGATACTGGTAAACTTCTCAGATGTGCGGTTTACCAGCGGTGCAGCCCAGGCACAGTTTGACCAGTATTTCAATGGTGAGACGCAGGAGAACCTTGGACAAAACGAACAGAACAACATCGTGAGTGTCCGCGAGTATTTCCGACAGTCGAGCCACGGACTCTTTACCCCAGAGTTTACGGTAGTGGGTCCTGTTGACCTGCCCCAGACGCAGGAGTATTATGGGCATAATGCTTATAACGATAAGGGAGAACAGACAGCAACAGACCCGAACTTCAGCCAGTTCTGCAAGGACGCTATTGCTGCCGTTGACGAACAGGTGAATTTCAAAGACTATGACAATGCCGGCGATGGTAATGCTGAGCTGGTGTGCATCATCTATGCCGGCTATGGCGAAAGCGTCAGCGGCAATGGTTCGGAGACCATCTGGCCCAAGTGTGGCTATCGCGGCTATCAGACGGCAGACGGCGTGAAGGTGTCGTACTTTAACTGTAGTCCGGAGTTGTATCGCAAGTCGAAAGGTACTGACATCAACGGCATCGGACTCTTCTGCCACGAGTTTTCTCACAGCATGGGACTGCCCGACCTCTATGCAACAAATACCAGTGCCCGGATAGACAATCAGACCCCAGAGTTCTGGTCGGTCATGGATTACGGTGAATATTCGAACAACGGCTATGCCCCCGTGCCGTACTCTGCATGGGAACAGCAAGTCATGGGGTGGACAGAGCTGGAAGAACTGACGGAGTCGCAGACCATCGAGGGTATGACTCCGTTGCTGAAAGGCGGCAAGGCCTATCGGTTGGGCAATAGTGCCAACAACGAGGAGTGCTTCATCTTGGAGAACGCCCAGGTATACAACTACTCACAGCACCAGTTAGGCTCTTACAGGGGGCATGGTCTGGTGGTCTGGCACATTGCTTATAGCAGTGCTAATGTGAACATGGGTGACTATCCTAACAATACCCCACAGCAACCGCGAGTGTGTATTGTCCCTGCCGACGGACTGGTTATCAACGGCTATCGCTTCGTCAGCAACTCAGCAACTCCTACGAAGGAAAAGCCATATACGCAGAATCAGTATGTCACGAGCCTGCAGGGAGACCCTTTTCCAGGTACCAGTGAAGTGACGCAGCTGAATGTCGAGATGCAGCTGCCTAACTATAAGTTCTATAATGGTGAAGCTACACCTGTCTTCAAGATAAAGAATGTTACGGAGGACACTTCGGTGGGTACTGTCAGTTTCGAGTTTGACAACGGTCATACTCCTTCGGGTATTCAGGATGTGCAACGTTCGTCAGTCAGCGCTCATCGCTATTTTGATTTGCAAGGACGTAGTCTGAATGGCGTACCTGCGCAACGTGGGCTTTACATTCGGAACAACAAGAAGATAGTAGTACGCTGAGACATTAGAAAAGGAAA
>CAMNIA010000076.1 GCA_946540105.1 uncultured Prevotella sp.
CTTTCTACTTTTTTACCTTTTTACTTTTTTACCTTTCTACCTTTTAAAGCAGGTTGTTCTTCTCAATGTCTTTGAAGTACTTGTAGGTAGCAACCTTCAGTTCGTCGGTAGCAGGTTCGTCAGCAACGATAATGCCGTGCTGGTGCATCTGCAGGGCTGAGATGGTCCATTCGTGTGTTACGGCTCCCTCTACAGCTGCCTTCAGGGCGCGCGCCTTGTGGTGTCCGTTCACCAGAATCATCACCTCGCGGGCATCCATCACGGTACCAACGCCAACAGTCAGCGCCAGTTTGGGTACCTTGTTGACATCGCCTTCAAAGAAACGTGAGTTGGCAATGATGGTATCTGTTGTCAGTGTCTTTACACGGGTACGGCTTGTCAGTGAGCTGTAAGGCTCGTTGAAGGCGATGTGTCCGTCGGGACCGATACCTCCGATGAAGAGGTCGATGCCGCCAGCCTCCTTAATCATTTCCTCATAGTGTGCACACTCGGCAGCCAGGTCCTTGGCATTACCGTTCAAGATGTGGATGTTCTCTTTTGGACAGTCGATGTGGTCGAACAGGTTTCGTGCCATAAACGAGTGGTAGGACTCTGGATGGCTCTCAGGCAGGCCGACATATTCGTCCATGTTGAACGTCAGCACGTTCTTGAACGACACGCGTCCTTCCTTGTTAGCCTTCACCAAACAGGCGTACATGCCCTCGGGTGAACTGCCAGTAGGCAGACCCAGCACGAAGGGCTTCTCCTTAGTGGGGTTGAATGCATTGATACGCTCAATGACATGTTCTGCAGCCCACTGCGACATTTTCTGATAATCAGATTCAATAATTACTCTCATAAGATTATAATATAAAGTTATAACTATTTCGGCAGCTTACTTGCGGCCTTTCTTCTTCTTCTCTTTTTTCTCCTCCTCTGGTGGTAAGACGGTAACGCGGCGGTTGGTAGGGTCTGACATCACGTCGCGCACAATGTCGGTAACCTGCTGTTTGAGTTCGTTGATAAACTGCTGGGCGTCGTACTTCTGGTGCTCTATGTCGCGAAGCTTCTTTTCCCAGATGCCTGTCAGTTCACAACTTTTCAGCAGGTCTTCGCGGATGAGGTCTATCAGTTCGATGCCTGTCGGGGTGGCAACGAGTCGTTTGCGTTCGCGGCGGATGTAATGGCGCTTAAACAGCGTCTCAATGATGCCGGCACGACTTGAAGGTCGTCCGATGCCGTTCTCCTTCATGGCGGCACGCAGCGTCTCATCCTCCACGAACTTGCCTGCTGTCTCCATAGCGCGTAATAGCGAGGCCTCGTTGTAATAGGGTGGAGGTGTTGTCATCTTCTCCGTCAGCGTAGGCTGATGGCTTCCCGTCTCGCCTTTTTGGAAGGCGGGCAGTGTACGTTCCTCATTATTCTTCTCTGGGTTTTCCGAGTTCTCTGAGTTCTCCAGACTCTCAGAATTCTCCGAGTTCATGCCTCTCACTACGCGCCAGCCAGGTTCCAGTATCTCCTTGCCAGTTACCTTGAATTCTATACCGTCGACTTCGCCCAAGACGGTAGTTGTCGAGAACTTACAGTCAGGCAGGAAGACACCAATAAAGCGGCGAGCCACGAGGTCGAAAACGCGTTGCTCAGCATCACTCAAGCCTTGTGGAATGACACCCGTAGGAATAATGGCGTGGTGGTCAGTCACCTTCGACGTGTCGAAGACTCGCTTGCTCTTCTTCAGTGCCTTACCGCCAATGGGTTTGATGAACTCGGCGTAGGGTGCAACACCCGCAAACTTCGTCTGATAAAGACCGTTCATGGTCTGCGGACATTTGGGGTAGATGTCGTCCGAGAGGTACTGTGTGTCGACACGCGGATAGGTGGTATATTTCTTTTCGTAAAGACTCTGGATGAGGTTCAGTGTCATCTCGGCGGAGAAACCGAACTTGCGGTTACAGTCCACCTGCAGTGAGGTGAGGTCGTAGAGCTGGGGCGGCTGTTCCTTGCCCTCCTTCTTTTCTACCTTCGTGACGGTAAAGGGTTTGCCTTCAATGGTTTTGAAGGCCTCTTCGCCTTCTTCTTTCTTGGTGAACTTCCCCTTCGTTGCGGTAAATGTCGTGTCACGGTAGATGGTAGCCAACACCCAATAGGGTTCTGGTTTGAAGTTGTCAATTTCTTTCTGTCGGTTAACGATAAGGGCGAGGGTGGGGGTCTGTACACGCCCAATGGAGAGCACCTGACGGTTTTGTCCGTAGCGTAGCGTATAGAGGCGCGTACAGTTCATGCCGAGAAGCCAGTCTCCGATGGCGCGTGATAGTCCTGCCAGATAGAGTGGCTGATAGTCTTCTTGGTCTTTAAGGTTCTGAAAGCCCTCACGGATCGCCTCATCAGTCATACTGGATATCCACAGACGACTGACAGGGCACTTTGCCTGTGCCTTCTGCATCACCCAACGCTGAATGAGTTCACCCTCCTGACCAGCATCGCCGCAGTTGACGATGCGCTCGGCTTTCTGCATCAGTCCCTCTATAATTCCGAACTGCTTCTTGATGCCCTGATCGTCAATGAGCTTGATGCCGAAACGTTCAGGAATCATGGGGAGTGACGTCAGGTTCCACGAACGCCACATCGGCGTGTAGTCGTGCGGTTCCTTCAGGGTACACAGATGCCCAAAGGTCCACGTCACTTGAAAGCCGTTTCCCTCCATGTATCCGTCGTGGCTTGCTGTCGCTCCGATGATGCGCGCTATGTCTCTTGCCACACTGGGTTTCTCTGCTATACAAACTATCATTTCGGCTGCAAAATTACTAATTAGCTGGCAAAGTGCAAAAAAAAAGAAAGATTTTCTTTGTATTCTTCTTGCTAAATCGTACCTTTGCACGAAAAATTAAAAAAATAGTATATCATCACCACATAAACTGAGACTTAAGAATCTATGCAGAAACGAAGTGTACTTCTTGTGCTGCTATTGCTATGTCTGACGGTAGGAGCACAGGAGAAGAAAGAACAATCAATCGATTGGCTGCAAGAACTGAAGAACCGCGTTACCATCAATGGGTATATGCATGGAGGCTATGCCTATAGTGACCAAGGCGGACAAACTTCCAGTGCGTTCAATTTCAAGCGCGCCATCTTTTGGGCAAAGGCACGCATCACCGACCGCTGGTCGTTCCTGTTTATGAATAACTTCGCCATCACGCCTGGTCCTTTGGAGTTTTGGACAGACTTCCGTGTGACGAACAATAAGGCGCTGACCGTTCGTGTCGGACAGTTCCAGCACCCTTTCTCGCTGGAGAGTCCCTTGTCGCCAACGATGCTCGAACTCGTTGACGTCACCTCGCAGGCCGTCACTTACCTAGCTAATGGTAACGAACCGCTACTCGGCCCTAACTACGGGCGCGACCAAGGCATCATGTTGTTGGGCGACCTCTTCAACAACCATTTCCATTACGAACTGGCGCTGATGAACGGACAGGGCATCAACCAGAAAGATGGGAACAGCGACAAGGATGTCATCTTGAAACTGGAGTACCGCCCTTCCAAGCAGTGGCGTCTTGTTGCTACAGGACAGAAAGGTCGTGGTCACGCCACAAAGACCTGCGAATGGAATCCCATCGCCATAGGCGAGAACTATCGACGCGACCGTGTCAGCATTGGCGGAGAGATGAAAGTTCCCACACAGCTGGGACGCAAGTCCACCAGCGGCGGCATCTGTCTGCGCAGTGAGTTCCTGGCAGGCAAAGATGGTGACGTGGGTAGCCGTGGTGCCTATCTGACGGGCTCAGTAGCTGTCGGTCAGGGTATTGATGTCATAGCATCAGCCGACTACTACGACCGCAATACGTCCACGAGTGGATGGCAGCGGACAGACTTGACTGGCGGTTTGCAATACTGGTTCTATCACAAGTGCCGCTTGCAGGTGCAGTATACGCATAGCTTCTGCGGTCATTTGCTGGGAAAAGACTACAACCGCATACAGGCACAAGTACAGGTGGCATTCTAAATCTATTTTAGTTTAGCGCAATACTTTTTACCTTTTTACCCTTTTACCTTTTTACCTTTTTACTTTTTTACCCTTTTACTTTTAATCATGATTATCAAAGTCTTTCTTACCATTATCTTCCTCGTCGTGATGGTTGGCGTGGGAGTTTATTCACGCAAACAGGCAAGTAGCGTAGACGGTTTTGTGCTGGGCGGCCGTTCCGTAGGTCCTTGGCTGACGGCATTTGCCTATGGCACCAGTTATTTCTCGGCAGTGGTTTTCGTTGGCTATGCCGGACAGTTCGGATGGAAGTACGGCTTGTCGTCGACATGGATAGGTGTGGGTAACGCCGTCATCGGTTCACTGCTGGCTTGGCTGCTGCTGGGACGTCGCACCAAGCTCATGACGCAGCACATCGAGAGTCGTACCATGCCCGATTTCTTCGGAACACGCTACGACAGTCAGCGGTTACGTGTCATTGCCAGCGTCATCGCCTTCGTCTTCCTCATTCCCTATACAGCAGGAGTCTACAGCGGCATTTCCCGCCTCTTTGAGATGGGTTTTGGCATTCCTTACGAATATTGCGTAGTCATCATGGCATTCCTCACTGCCGTCTATGTCATCTTAGGTGGTTATAAGGCCACTGCCATGAACGATTTTATACAAGGCATCATCATGCTCTTCGGCATTGTGGCAGTGATTGCCGCCGTACTGAATGCCCAAGGCGGCTTGTCCAATGCCGTCAGTCAGTTGGCATCCTTGCCTGCCGATGACAACCCAGCCGTCAATGGTGGCTTTGCCGACTGGTTCGGTCCCGATCCCTGGGGCTTGCTCGGTGTCGTCGTACTGACATCACTTGGCACGATGGGACTGCCTCAGATGGTGGGGAAGTTCTACTCCATAACTGACGAGTCGGCGATAAAGCGTGGTACCGTCATCAGTACCGTCTTTGCCATTATCGTAGCTGGTGGCTGCTACTTCCTGGGAGGCTTCGGACGCCTCTACGACCCCGTAGTGCTTCCTAATGGAAAGATTGCTTTCGACAGCATCGTTCCTGCCATGCTTGTCACCCTGCCCGACATCCTTATCGCGCTGGTAGTTTTGTTGGTCCTCTCGGCTTCCATGTCGACACTGGCATCACTGGTGCTAACCTCGTCGTCAACCATGACACTCGACCTCATCTACCGCGACAAGAAGTCGTTGCCGGGCGAGGTGCAGGAAGGACAGATAGATGATGAGGTGTCTGAGAAAGTCGAACGCCGTAAAGTCGTAGTGATGCGCGTGCTCATCGTCTTCTTTATCGTCATCTCACTCATGATAGCCCTCAATCCACCGACGTTTATCGCACAGCTCATGGGCATCTCATGGGGCGCGCTGGCAGGTGCTTTCCTCGCACCTTTCATGCTGGGTCTTTACTGGCGTGGTGTGACTACCACTGCCGTCTGGGCTTGTTTCATCTGGGGTGTCGGACTGACTGTCGTCAATATGTTGCTTGGCAACCCCATCAATCCCATTAACTGCGGTGCCATTGCCATGCTTGGCGGTTTCCCCATCGTGTGGCTTGTCAGCCTGTTGTCGCCTAAGATGAATCGCCACTTGGTCGACAAGATTTTCGAGTGCTATCGGTAGTTCAGGCGTTCAGCGCCTCAAAGAGGCGGTCTAGTGCCTTGTCGGCATCACCGTTTGCCTCGTTGAGCAGCGTCACAAACTTAGAACCGATGATGGCACCTGCGGCATTGTCCTGAGCCGCCTTCAAGGTCTGTCGGTTCGAAATGCCGAAACCTATCATGCGCGGGTTGCGTAGCTGCATCTCGTTGATGCGACGGAAGTACTGCTGCTTGGCATCGTCAAACGAATGCTGCGCACCCGTAATGGCAGCACTCGACACCATGTAGATAAACCCGTCGGTATGCTCGTCTATGAAGCGGATGCGTTCCTCGCTGGTCTCTGGCGTAATAAGCATGATGACGCGCAAGTTGTATCTGTCGGCAATGGGTTTCACTGTGTCCTGATAGTCCTTGAATGGCAAGTCGGGGATAATCATTCCGCTGACACCAGCCTCGACACACGACTGGCAGAACGCCTCTATGCCGTAGTGCATGATGGGATTCAGATACCCCATGAGTATGAGCGGCAGCGTCACGTCATCCTTGATAGCCTTCAGCTGTTCAAACAGCAGTCTTACGCTCATGCCGTTCTTCAGTGCCCGAGTAGCGGCACTCTGAATGACGGGTCCGTCGGCAAGCGGGTCGCTGAAGGGGATGCCGACCTCAATGAAGTCGATGCCTCGGCGTTGCATCGTCTTGATGACATCTCCCGTCCCCTCCAGTGTAGGACAACCGGCACAGAAGTAGAGCGAGAGAAATTTTTTGTCGCCACGGTTGGCGAAGAGTTCGTTGATTTTATTGGTTTTCATCATCGTATCTTTTTTTACTTTTTTACCTTTTCACCTTTTCACCTTTTCAAGGAATGCTTTTAGTTTGTCGACGT
>CAMNIA010000077.1 GCA_946540105.1 uncultured Prevotella sp.
ACGGCAGTGTCACCCATTTGGCGCTGCGTGGCTACTGCTTCGGCAAAGTCGTTGATGTTGAAGGCAGGAATCTCTCCGCTCCAAATGGTAATCTTGCCTGCACCGCTATACTTCTCACAGACGGTAGGAACGTCAGCAGTCTTGTCGTGGTTGTTGACATAGTATTCAGCCCATGTCTGCGTAGGTATCCATGTGCCTGTCACATATTGTGCGGCAGGGAACGTTTTGTCAGTCTTTACGGTGTTGATATCGCTGACACCTGCATGTTCAGTGATTCTTCTGGTACAGTTGTCATAGATGATGCCATAGCCTTCTTCCTTGTTGATATTCAGCGTACCACCGCCGTCGGGAAGAATAGGGGCTTTCCCGTTTTTGAAGTAGCAGGCATCGGCATAGCCCTCAGATTTTGAGCGAAGGTCCCACCCGTCCTGACAGTTCTCCTGATAGTTGTTCATGTAGTGAACGTTGCCTCCACGCTGTAGGGGTAGGCGTGAGCCTTGAATGTCCTTGAAGTAGTTGTGATGGGCAGAAATGGTACGGCAGTTGTCAAAGACGTCGCTGTCGCCCTTTCCCCACAGACATGCCTTGTCGTGGTCGTGGAACAGGTTGTAAGAGATGGTTAACCACTGGATGTTGTTCTTGCAGTCCAGCAGTCCGTCGTAGCGATCCTTGCTGGCAGCATTGCCGTTGAAGAATTCGCAGTGGTCTATCCAGATGTGTGCTCCCCAGTCAGTCTTGGCGCTGCTGTTGTCGGCCTGAATACCTATGCAGTCTGGGTCGCCGACCTCTTTCTGCGCGCCATTGCGCCAAGCTACAATCTTCAGTTCCTTGCTACCCTTCATGACTGGTGCACTATTCATGGTAAAGCGGCAGTTGCGGATGATGACATTCGAGCAGCACTGCATGACGAAGGTGATGCGCGAGAAGAGGGGCGCGTTGCCCTGTGCGTCAGCAATACCGATAAGCGTCTTGTTTGGTGCTATCATGATGCGTTCGCCGTAGGTGACGGCGACACCTTCCGAGCCGTCTTGTTTGTCGCAGAGCACTCCCGTGTCGTAGCCGTCGACATACGCGACGATACTTGGTGTAATGTCGTGGTCTACCAGGATTACGTAGGGCTTTGTCGACTGCAGGTAAGCCTGAAGCTGTGTGAAGTTGTCAGCCTTGACCACCTTTCCGCCCTGTCCACCGGTGGTGCCGCCTTCAAGGTAGTGCTTTGTACTCGGCGTACCGGCATAGGCGGCAAAGCCATCGATGCCGAAGTTGCGTCCGTCCACTGTTTGTGCCGATGCCGTCAGGCCTGTCAGCACGCATGCTAATGTCAGTAATAGTTTCTTCATTTCTTTATAGTTTTGTCATGGAATTCTCTTACCGTGTGCAAAGGTATGAAAAAAGAATGTAACAACGTACGTTTTTGGGAAGATTAACGGTCAGTTACTTGTACATTTGCAACAGTTATAATACATTAGATTTAAAAATAAAAATTGCTCCGCTATACTATATAACCTACTGAGTGTCAGGATATTGATGGCGGAGCATTTCTTACCCAAAGACAGTCTTTTCTACATCAAAGTGCTGTTCTGTGAAGCTACCACTTAAGTCGCGAGTTCTCGCTACTTAAGTTCTACGATGCTAGCACTTAAGTGGCAGATTGCCAAGAAGCCCGTTTTGCAGGCATTTAGCGCCTTGTCCATTGAGCATGTGAAATTCTTTCCGCTCAACCCTTATGTATAAAATTGCTCCGCCATATTTTTGCTGATAGTCAGACACTTACACCGTTTAGCGGAGCATTTGTTTTATGGCGTTTGCCGATTAGGATATATTAAAGACGGACGAGACTCACGCCCCGTCCGCCCTAATTAGTAGTTAATTATTAGTAGCGTTAAGCCTTTTGTTATTTCCTACTTTACTATAGTACCAGCCACATTATACAGTTTGCCGTTGTGCTCAATAACCAGTTTTCCGTCTTTGAGGAACTTGACAGCCTTGACACTATTTTTGGTTGTGTTAATGTCCTGAATGCCGGAACCATCCTGTGCAACCTTCAGAGCCAGTTTTACACCCGACTTGTAAGTGATGGTGAACGTCAGTTCGCCGGTAATGGCAATGTCCTCAACGGTAGCCGTAGCTAATGCGTTGTCGTTCTTGCGGCTTGGCAGTGAGATGTCGAAAGTCTTTCCTGCCAGCTCAGTTATCTTACCTTTTCCAGCAGTGTTGTTGTCGTTGACGGCATACAGCGTAACACCCGTCACCTTCACGCCGGTAGGAATGGTAACCTTATGCTGCGAGGCATCTGCCAAGAAGAGGTTGGCATCGTTAATCCATGCGGTACTGCTATACTTATACTGACTCAGTTCGGTGGCGTCGTCTACTGCATAGCCAAAAGGCAGTTCGCCAGCCTGAATGGTGACGTCGCCATCGGAAATGACAGCACCGATCACCGTGACAGCGACGTTGAGGGTCTTGCCTTTGATGGCATCCGTACCAGCATCGGTAATGAGAATCATCGTCTTGCCAGGAGCAACAGCAGTAATCATACCCGAAGGGTCAACAGTTACGATGTCGGTATTGTTGGAGGCGTAGGTTACCTCGCCGGCAGCACCACTCACCGTAATCTGGCTGGTAGCTTTCTCGTCCAGTGTCAGATTGCTATTGGAAGTCAGCGTGAAGGTAGACTCAGCACGTGTGTCAGAGGGGTCATCAGGTTCGGTCGAACCACCGCCGTTACCACCTTCTTTACCGATGATAGCCACGAAGCTTGTCTTGTAGTTGTCAATAGCACTGCGCAGGGCGGTGTTGACATCGTAAATGGCATTGTCGGCATCGGTGAAGGTGAAGGTGAAGTCGCCACCCTGGCAGCGACCTGCACCCCAAGTGCGGTTGCTGACAACAGAAGGAACGTCGGCAGCGTTGTCGAGCATATAGCTCTGATACATCTTCGTATTGTCGGTGTCGAAGTTGTTGTATGTAGCTCCACCCTGCTTAGCCTTGACAGCTTCAGGCACCTGTTCGTTGCGTGAGGTGGCATCATAGCAGTCGAAGTGGACGTTGTTTGTCGATGAATACTTAGCCAGCGTGACAGTGCCACTGAAGGCATTGTTCCACGACTTAATCATACCACCGTCTTCCTTCGAGAAGGTGCCGTCGGCTTCTGCGGTGCCGTTCTTGGTGTCTGAGCCCTGCATGGAAATCAGCATAGGCTTCGGACAGTTCTTGAAGTAGTTGGCTTCCATGAAGACGGAAGACCCAGTACAGGCACCTACGCCATACTTGGCAATGCCGTCATAGTAGTTGTTATACATATGAACAGACATGGTGCGTACGCGAGCGTGACGGGAGTCAGAGTGGTCGAACCAGTTGTGGTGGTAGGTAATCCAGTTCTCACCGCTCTCGCTCTTCATACCGCACATGGTCGACTTGCCAGTATCCCAGAAGTGTACATACGATATCGTGACATGCTTGGAGTCAGACTTGACGTCGATGGCACCGTCGCCCTTCTTCTGGTCACCGCCTTTATTGGGACCGTAGAACACGTCGACATTGTGAATCCAGATGTGGTCGTTGTCCGTGTCCAGTGAGATGTCGTCATCCATCAAGGTAGCAACGCCGAAGTTACGCATCTCGACCGAGGCAGCATTGCGCACCAAGAAGCCGAAGCCGTGGATGAAGGCATCTTTGCCCACGCCCTCGAAGGTCATGTTCAACTCAGAGTCTTTTGCTTTACCTTTAACCTGAAGACCTTCTGACGAAGAGTCGAAGCCGTCCATGTCGTTAGCTTCCACCGTACCAATGAAACGTATGGCAAGCGGACGTGTCTCAATGCCTTTCTGATAGCCGGTGACGATAGCCTGCAGACCTGTGAACTCAGTCTCGCCGCCTTTACTGTCAGACTTTACCTTTAGCTTGACGGTCTTAGCCGTTTGTGAAGTGATGTAGATGACGCGTGCCTCTGACTTCAGCGTACCGTCATCGTTGTAAGCACCCACGCCTTTTGTCCAGCCAAAGTGAGCAAAACCTGAGCGGTCGAAGTTCTTGACCTCTAAGGCACTTGGAGTCTGTACGGCATCGGCCGTGACTTCAGCACCGTTGGCAACGGGAACGACTTTCAGCAGGTAACTGCCGGCTTTCAGTCCTAGGGCATCGACGCGCCCGTAGGAGCCGTAAGAACGGATGAGTTCGCCGTCCAGCGCTTCCCAGGTGTTTCCGCCGTTTCCAGACACATAACCGTTGTAGTGCGTATAGCTACTGTTGAGACCGGTAAACTCCATCCAGCAACTTTCATACCAGCCTCCTTGACCCTTGATTGACAGGGCTGCATTGGATGACACCGCACACAGCATCATCATGGTAATAGAAAAAAGTATCTTTTTCATCATAAAAATTGTAATTAGTGTTAGTTTCTAGGGTGCAAAAGTAACTCAAATATTTTAAATAGCCAAACAAAGCAACAAATTTTAGACGAAAACGTTTTCGACTTAAGATGATAACTAACAAAGTGTTTAATAGTCAAACAGCCTAAAGGTAACGTCTTGACCTCCTATTATTATATAAAAGGTATGGCAGCATGTCTGCACCATGTCCCGTTGCTGGATTGCGAGCGTGACATGGTAGTGGGGCGCATCGGAAAACAGGTGGTTGACATCCATGAATTATATCGCTGAAAAAAATAATCGGTAAAAAACTTGCGAGATTGATGAAATTGTAGTAACTTTGCACCCGCTTTTCGTGGCACTTGTGTCCGAAGGCATATGTTTCATTAAAAATTAAAACCAAGAAAGCAAATGATTATTGTACCAGTAAAGGAAGGCGAGAACATCGAGAAGGCCCTCAAAAAGTTTAAGAGAAAGTTTGAAAAGACAGGTGTTGTCAAGGAACTCCGCTCACGTCAGCAGTTCGACAAACCATCTGTGCTGAAGCGCCTGAAGATGGAACACGCTATTTACGTACAGAAGCTGCGCGCAACTGAAGAATAAAAAAATCTTCATTTTTTTGGTGGTTTGAGGATTTTTTCGTAACTTCGTTGCCGAAAAGTAAAGCGACGAGTTATGATGGTTGAAGATTTCTTGAACTACCTGCGTTACGAACGGAATCGTTCAGAGCTTACAGTGCGCAGATACGACCACTGTCTTAAAGACTTTGAGTCGTTCTTCAAAAATCAGAATAGTCAACTCTCATGGGAGTCGGTAGACTCGGATGTCATCCGTGACTGGATGGAGAGTATGATGGATAAAGGCGACATGGCATCAACAGTAAATAACTGTTTGAGTGCCGTGCGTTCCTTTTTTCGTTTTGCTTTAGCTCGAAACCTGGTAAGTCGCGACCCCGCCCATAGTATCAAGGGGCCCAAGAAGCAGAAGCCGTTGCCGCAGTTCGTAAGAGTGGAGGAGATGGATAGACTGATAGACCAACCAGGGATGTGGGGAGACAGCTATCAGGATCTTCGCGCGCGTACCATTATTATATTATTCTATGAAACGGGAATTCGCCTTTCAGAACTGCTGGGGCTTGACGATGCCGATGTGGATTTCAGTGCACGTCAGCTGAAGGTTACTGGCAAGCGGAACAAACAGCGTGTCATACCTTTTGGCGAAGAACTGGAGCAAGTGTTGCGGGAGTATGTTGAACAGCGCAACAAACAGCCTTTGCAATTGGAACAAGCATTCTTCTTGAATGACAAGGGTCGCCGCATTACCAAACCGTTGGTAGAGAAAATAGTGCATGAAAGTCTGTCGAAAGTCACGACCCTCAGGAAGCGCTCCCCACACGTGCTGCGTCACACCTTTGCTACTGCAATGTTGAATAACGGCTCCGGACTGGAAAGTGTTCGGAAACTATTGGGTCACGAGAGCGTAGCTACAACCGAGATTTATACCCATACTACATTTGAACAATTGAAACGAGTATACGAGAATGCCCATCCAAGGGCTTAACCTTATTTATTTACCCTAAAAAACAGGAGGTAACTATGGAAATTAAAATTCAGTCAATTCATTTTGACGCCACGGAAAAACTGACAGCGTTTATCGAGAAGAAAGTCGCCAAACTAGAGAAGTCATTTGAAGACATCCAGAAAGTAGAGGTGCAGTGCAAGGTAGTAAAACCAGCCACCGCACAAAATAAGGAGGTTAGCCTCAATGTGATAGTTCCTGGTACGACACTGTATGTGGAAAAAGTCAGCGATACTTTTGAGGAAAGCACGGACATGTGTGTTGACTCAATGAAGGTTCAGCTACAGAAATTCAAGGAAAAATTGCGTAATAGATAAAAAAAATCTCGAAAAGTTTTGGTATTTCGAAAATTATGCCTACCTTTGCATCCGCTTTCCGACTAAAAGACTCCAATCGGATAGCGGATGCTTAGAGCATAAGCCTCTTTAGCTCAGTTGGCCAGAGCACGTGATTTGTAATCTCGGGGTCGT
>CAMNIA010000078.1 GCA_946540105.1 uncultured Prevotella sp.
GCTGTTGCTGCTACTGGATGCCTACAGGCTTCTGAGGCGCATTGATGGACACTTCGAGCCTAATGTAGCCACCTTTAATAAAAATGTGCACCAGCTCGGAATGACAAAATTCACGCAGGGAGTTATGTGGATGTTACAAGAAGTCATGGGGTTGGAGCGTCGCTACATGCCCTGTGAACCGTCGGAGAAGAAAGGGCGTTTCATGCTCAGCGTCGTTATGGGCGAAGCCAAAGGTATCAAGAGTGTCATCAGGAAATACCTTTCTTAAAATAAGGGAGTTACACTCCAACAGTTAATCAACATTGATAGACCTTCACACATGAACATAAGACAATCCGTGTTGCCGGCATTTATTTGTATGGTGACATCCATGTCAGCACAAACACCGACAGACACAACCGACTGTGACCACATGCTGCACCTGCAGGAAGTCGTGGTGACAGGACTGACAGGTCAGACCCGCATTAACCAGTTGCCGGCACCGATACTCGTTATCCACCCACGCCAACTGCAGGAGTCTTCATCAACGAACATCATTGATGCTCTGTCGCACCAGCCTGGTGTCAGTCAGATTACGACGGGCAGCGGCATCTCTAAACCCGTCATTCGCGGATTGGGTTATAACCGCATTGTGACGGTAGTTGACGGCATTCGTCAGGAAGGTCAGCAGTGGGGCGACGAGCACGGTGTGGAAGTCGATGCACAGACGGTGAACTCTGTAGAGATACTGAAAGGTCCCGCTTCGCTGATGTACGGTTCCGACGCGATGGCTGGTGTGCTGGTGCTGAACGACGCCCCCTTGATGGCTGACGGCAGGATGGCTGTCAATCTCGGGTCGGAATATCAGTCGAACAACAAACTCTTTGACTATACCGTCAATTTTGCAGGACGGCAGAAAAGCTTCGTATGGAATTGGCGGTGGAGTCAGAAGGATGCCGGAGAATACAAGAACAAGACCGACGGTCGTGTACCTGGGTCGCAGTTCAAGGAACGTGCCGTAAAGGGTATGATGGGCATCGCAAAGGGTTGGGGACACTCGCTCTTGAAGTTGTCTTACTACTACCTGCGCCCTGGGATGATAGAAGGCGAGCGTGATGCAGAGACCAACACGCTGGAGCCTTCGGATGCCTTCCAGCGCATACAACATTATAAAGCCTTGTTGGACAACTCGTTCTATGTGGGCGAGGGCTCACTGAAGGTGTTGGTGGGCTATCAGCAGAACCGCCGGCAGGAGTTTGAGAACACTCAGACCCCAGGGGTAGACTTCAAGTTACATACCATGAACTACGACATCCGTTATCTGCTTGACAACCAGGATGCGTGGCAGGTGGCTGGAGGCATCTCCGGCATGTGGCAGCGGTCTGAGAATATGGGAACAGAATTTCTGATTCCAGCTTACCGGCTGTTCGACATTGGCATCTTTGCTTCCGTAACGCGTCATCTGGAACGGCTGACGCTGAGCGGCGGTCTGCGTCTTGACAACCGGAGCCTGCACAGCTATGCGCTGGTGGATGACGGCGAAGAGCGCTTCACCGACTTCCGCCGCAGTTTCCGTGGACTGACAGGTTCGATAGGTGCTATCTATAACATTACCGAACGGCTTAATGCCCGACTGAACATCTCGCACGGCTTTCGGGCTCCGAACCTGAGCGAGTTGGGTAGCAACGGCGAGCACGAGGGTACGTTCCGCTTCGAACACGGCAATCAGAACCTGAAGGCAGAGCAGAGCTGGCAACTGGATATGGGAATGGACTTCTCCTCGGAATATGTATCGCTACAGCTTTCGCTGTTTGCCAATCACATCTCAAACTACATCTACTTGCAGCGCGAGTCTCCACAGACTAACGACTATCGCTTCCAGCAAGGCACTGCCCGACTGTGGGGAGGCGAGGTCAGCATCGACTTACACCCCTTTGAGCGCCTGCACTTCGAGAATACCTTCTCGTATGTCAATGCCCGTCAACTGCATCAGCCTGAGGAGAGCCGCTGGTTGCCCTTCACACCAGCTCCCCGCTGGACCAGCGACCTGCGCTACGATGTCATCCGTAACGGAAGAACACTGAATAACACCTTTGTATCCGTGGGACTGGAGTGCTACCTGAAGCAGGCGAATGTACGGACGGTGAACAACACAGAAACAGCCACACCATCCTATACGCTGCTCAGTCTGACAGCAGGCACCGACCTGCGCTATCGGTTGCGCAAGGTGGCTTCGCTGTATGTGAGTGTGCAGAATTTGGCGAATCGTGCCTATCAGTCGCACCTAAGCCGATTGAAATATGTCGACGAACAAGGCATTTGCAATATGGGACGCTCGTTCAATGTGAAGTTGCTGGTTCCTATCGCACTTTAGTTCGTGGGTGCTGTTACTGCTTCTTGAAAACCATGCACGCCCAGTCACCGTCGGTCTTCTGAAGACTTAATGACAATCCTAACGCCTGTGCCTTGCCTTCTAGCAGGGCACAGTCGCTTTCATAGAAGCCGCTGAGGATGAGTGTGGCATGAGGGTTCATCACGCTGACGAAACGCGGCATGTCTTGTAACAAGATGTTGCGGTTGATGTTGGCTAACACGAGATCGAAAGTGTCAGTAAGTGTGCCGAGCACCGAGCTGTCACCACACAGTGCATGCAGTTGAGCGTCGACCCCATTGATGACGGCATTGTGGCGCGTATTGTCAGAACTCCATTCGTCAATGTCATAACCAATGCATTCTGCTGCTCCTAGCTTAAGGGCGCAGATGCCAAGAATACCTGTTCCGCAGCCACAGTCGAGCACCCGTTTTCCCTTCAGGTTCATTTCCAGCAATGTGGCACAAATCATGCGAGTGGTCTCGTGGGTACCTGTGCCAAAAGCCAGGTGTGCATCGATTTCAATGTTGAGGTGAGTGGTGAGTGCTTCAGGCAGATGTCGTCCGTCGTGAATGACGATGCTGTTAAACGGTCGCCCGTCTTCCGCTGATTGTTGGCTACCAGTCACCGCTTGCTGACTGTATATGATTATCGGCTCAAAACCCTCCTGCTCCCACTGTTCGTTCCAGTCTTTATCCTCAGCTACGCTTACCGTGTAGGTGATGGAGGTTTCCGGTATTGGGAAATCGCTGATACCCTCGTCAAGTACCTGCTGCTGGAACAGTGCTTGCTGAGCGTAAGCCATGACCCCCGTCTGCGTATCTTCGAAAGCCTCGCAGCCGGCATCAGCTGCAACGGCTACCGTCAGTGCCCGTGTTGCATCGGTACAAGGCGAAATGGTTATAGCTATCTCGTAATATTTCATTGCGTGTAGTGTTAAAATTTAGCGCAAAATTACAAAAAATAGGGGAAAACCTATTCTTTCTTAGGGAAATTCCGTATTTTTGCATTAAAATTCGTTGTAATTTTGCAGCGTGAAGATATAAAAGTTTAATGTTTAGGGTTTAAAGTTTAGCGTGATATGACTATGAAAAAGTTAATCTTACTTGCCGTTGTTTCCATCTTGCCCCTGGGGCTGATGGCACAGGATGACGATATGTACTTCGTTCCTACGAAGGAGAACGTTGCCAAGGAGAAGAAGAGCTGGGGTATGCCTAAGGATACCTACTATTCCGGTAGTCAGCGTAGTGTCGATGACTATAACAGGGCGGTACGTTCCTCTGTGACTCCCATTGACTCTGCTGGCAACGACATCATAGAGTTTTCGGCAGTTCGCGGCACCTATCCTGCTACGCAGTATGCCGCTGCCGACAACAGCAGTGACTATCAGTACACCAAGCGGCTGAGTCGTTTCGACGATTATTCTCCCAGCGAAATTTATTGGGAGGGTTATCGTGACGGACGCTGGTCTTCTCCTTGGTATTCCACCACTTATTATTATACGTGGTACGACCCCTGGTACGACCCTTGGTATGACCCCTGGTACTACGGCCGTTATGGTTGGGTAGGTTACTACCGTCCTTGGGGTTGGTACGGTTATTATGGCTATTATGGCTATCGCCGTCCTTGGGGCTATTATGGTTGGTACCGTCCCGTATATCATCACCGTACGGGCAGCGGACGCTTCCACAGCCGTCCCTCAGCACCTGCTGGCAACCGAACCTTTAGTCGCGGCAACACCTCGACCTACAGGAATGGCAGCTTCGGCAACGGCTCATCAATGAGTAGCGGAACCTTTGGAGGCAGCAGGTCAAGCAGCTTCGGCGGCGCACGCAGCAGCGGCGGCTTTAGTGGCAACCGCAGTAGCGGTGGTGGCGGCGGCTTTGGCGGCGGTCGTTCCGGTGGTGGCGGCGGAACCTTCAGTCGCGGTCGTTAAGCATCGAGAGAAATATTAAGGAATTATAAACGATAAAGAGACATAGACTATGAAGAAATTATATGTGATGGCTGCACTGGCAGTAGCAACGATGCCGCTGGCAGCACAGGAAACCTATGAAAATGCCAAGATAGCTCAGGAGGACCTCAACGGTACGGCACGCTATGTAGGTATGGGTGGTGCAATGGAGGCACTGGGTGCCGACATCTCCACCATCAGCACCAATCCTGCCGGTATTGGTTTGTTCCGCAAGAGTCAGGCATCGGTGTCGTTTGGCATCGTTTCGCAGAGTGGGGTGTCAAATGCTGTTGGAGGCAATAAAACCAATGCGTCTTTCGACCAGGTAGGCATTGTCGTTTCGTCACGCATAGGTGCCACGAGTTACCTGAACTTCGCCTTCAACTTTCACAAGAGTCGCAATTTCGACATGATACTCTCAGCCAGCAACGACTTAAACAAAGCATCGCTCAACAAACTGACATATAACAAAGGTGTCAATCAGTTGATATATCCGCAGCAGCAAGGTGTCGATATGTACAAGCGCGATACAGAAGGTAACATTGTTGATTATAACTACCAGCCCGATTTCAGCAAGCTGCCATACTTCAGCTGTAACCAGCTCGACGACATGCTGGCAAACGGCTATAACTGGGCTAGCTTCAAGGATCCCAACGGCAATGCCTATAACGAGTGGACCTACGATGATGCGCTGCGCTATCAGTTTGACCGTGCCCATAAGGGCTACATTGGTGTTTACGACTTCAATATCAGCGGCAACATCAACAATCGCGTCTATCTGGGTCTGACGGTAGGAATTCATGACGTGCACTACCATCACTACAGCGAGTACACGGAAATGATGCATACTGCCAACATGACACGTGACTACAGTCTGACAGTGGCTGACTCTCGCGACATCAAGGGTTCGGGCTTCGACTTCAAGGTTGGTGCTATCTTCCGCCCCATTGAAGAGTCGCCGCTGCGCTTCGGTTTGTCAATAGCATCCCCCGTCTTCTACGAGTTGCGTACCAGCAACTACACCTATATCGTAGACTCCGACAACAGCACGCTGAACTCGCGTGGCGTTACGGAAGCCAATAACGGGCGTACCAATTACAAGTTCCGCCTGAACACTCCCTGGAAGTTTGGGGTAAGTGTTGGTCACACCATCGGAACGCAGGTTGCGCTGGGCTTGAGTTATGAGTATGCAGACTACACTGCGATGGACACGCGTAACATTACCGACGAATACTATAACAGCTGGTCGGATTCTTATTCTAGCCGTTCCAAGAGCGACAAGGTGATGAACGACCACACAGACCGCACGCTGAAGGGCGTTCATACATTGAAGGTAGGTGCTGAGTATAAGCCTGTCAAGGATTTAGCTTTACGCATAGGATACAACTACGTGAGTCCTATGTACAAGAAGGACGGCTTTAAGGATGGCAGCCTTGATACCTATGGAACATACGTAGCTTCGGCAACCGACTATACCAACTGGGAAGATACCCACCGCTTTACCTTGGGCGCCGGTTATTCGTTTGACATGTTCAACATTTCGCTGGCATATCAGTACAGTGCTACAAAGGGTACGTTCTATCCGTTCATGAGCTATACCGACAGTAACTTCTACGATTATGACAACATCGCCGGTGGTGTGAGTGTGAACAACAAACGGCATCAGTTGCTCTGCACGCTGAACTTCATCTTCTAAAGCGCTGCGAAAGCCTCAAAAACAAACAAGCCATAGGTTTGCCGTTGGGTAAATCTATGGCTTGTTGGTTTGAATTGCTTTACCCGCAATTTTAATAGCTGCGGGCAATGATAACGCGGTGCTTTGCAGGTTTGCCGCTGACCATATCAGTGCCGGCAGTCTGCTCGAAGTCAAACGGTACGCAGCGGATGGTAGCCTGCGTCTCTTCTTTAATCTGAGCCTCTGTCTCGGCAGTGCCGTCCCAGTGGCAGAGGAAGAAGCCGCCGTCCTTCACCTTCT
>CAMNIA010000079.1 GCA_946540105.1 uncultured Prevotella sp.
CGACCTCGCGCCCCCCAGACGTGTGCGCTACCAACTGCGCTAAATCCCGATCCTGTTTGCACTTGATTTCTCAAAATGCGGGTGCAAAGGTAAGCAGTTTTTCCGAAACATGCAAATTTTCCGACTACTTTTTGCTGAAAAGTTTAATAATTTATGTTATTTCCTTGGTAAATCATCAAATATTTCGTACTTTTGTCGGTTGTATTATAAGAAATGAACGTACCACTTATGCAATATAACATTACGGCACCCGACGGCGTCTTGAACACTGTCGTTAAGTTACCCGCTTCGAAAAGCATCTCGAACAGAGCACTCATCATCTATGCCCTGACGGGAGGCGACGTACTGCCTGAGAACCTCTCCGACTGTGATGATACCGAGGTGATAGTGCGCGCGCTGAAAGACAACCCCTACGAGATAGACATCATGGGCGCAGGAACGGCGATGCGCTTTATGACGGCTTATCTGGCAACGAGGGCAGGGGAGGAGCACGTGGTGACAGGAACGGAGCGCATGCAGCACCGTCCCATCCATGTGCTTGTTGAGGCTTTGCAACGCCTCGGAGCCGACATCAGCTATGTCGGTGAGCAGGGCTTTCCGCCGCTGCGCATCAGAGGTCGCCAGCTGGAGGGCGGACTGCTTGAGGTCCCTGGTAACATCAGTTCACAGTTCGTCTCGGCACTGCTGCTGATAGGTCCGATGCTGAGAGACGGTTTGGAGCTACACCTGACGGGTGAGATTATCTCCAGGCCCTATATCGACCTGACGCTGTGGATGATGCGTGAGTTCGGCGCTGATGCCGACTGGGACGACTTCGAAACCATCAAGGTCAAGGCGGTACCCTACCGGGAGCGTCCTTACTTCATTGAGAGCGACTGGAGCGCAGCCTCCTATTGGTACGAAATGCTGGCGCTGTCGAAGAACGAAGACGATGAGGTGCGCCTCGAGGGACTGATGGATGGCTCCAAGCAGGGCGACTCGTCGGTACGCTACCTGTTCAGTCTGCTGGGGGTGAAATCGACGTTCGGCACCATGCAGGCCGGTATTCCCACAACGGTGACGCTGCGCCACTCGGGGCACTGTGTGCCGCGACTGGAGTACGACTTCGTCAACTCGCCCGACCTGGCCCAGACCTTCATCGTTTGCTGTGCCGTCATGGGCATCCCCTTTCATTTCCGTGGACTGTCAACGCTGAAAATCAAGGAGACCGACCGCATAGAAGCCATGAAGACCGAGATGCGCAAGCTGGGATATGTGCTTCATGACATCGACGGCAAGGAGATGTATTGGGACGGTGAGCGCTGTGAGGTCAATCAGGAACAAGGCATCGATACTTACGAAGACCATCGCATGGCGCTGGCGTTTGCCCCCGCCGTCATGCGTCTGCCGTCCCTGCGCATCAATCATCCGCAAGTGGTCACGAAGTCGTATCCGCGATTCTGGGATGACCTTAAGACTACGGGCTTCGGCGTGAATAGCAACGAGTAATGCGTAACGAGTAATGCGAAAGAAGTAATGAGTTTCCTGCTGATAGTCATCATCGCACTTGTGGCACTGGGTGTCATCGCTGCCGTCCTTTCCAGGGGCGACAACGAACCCGTGATGCCTGCTGACGAGGGGGAGAACTGTGCCTCGTGCAGCAGCCGCAGCGAGTGTAAGTTGGCTGACCTTGCAGACAAGGCGCGCAAAGCCTGCAATCTGCTGCTTGTCGTATTGCTGTTGGCGAGCTGCTCTGCTAAGAACAACACCGCAACGACACGCTGGTGGAAGGCGTTCAACTCGCGCTACAACACCTATTTCAACGGCTCGCAGGCGTTCATTGAGGGCAATCTGGAGAAAGAAAACGGTAACAAGGACAACTGTACAGAACTCATACCATTATATACTGTGGCTAATAAGTCCAGCCGCGACCTCGGTAAAGCCAACTACGACCGTGCCATTGAGAAGTCACAGAAAGTCATCAAACTATATAGCATCAAGCGACGCCCAGAGTGGAACAAAGGCCGCCGGAAGACAGCCAAGGACATAGAGTGGCTGAACCGCAGGGAGTATAACCCCTTTATGTGGCACGCCTGGCTGCTGATGGGTAAGTCGCAGTTTCAGAAGGGCGAGTTCGAAGAGGCCGCCGCCACCTTCTCCTACATGTCACGTCTCTACCAGACACAGCCCGCCATTCGTGGTGTGGCACGGGCTTGGCAGGCAAAGAGCTATGTGGAGTTGGGGTGGCTCTACGATGCCGAGGATGTCATTGTCAAGCAACATCGCGACAGCATACACTACAGAGCCCGCAAGGACTGGGACTACACGCTGGCCGACTACTATATACGTAGCGGGCGCTATCAGGAGGCAGTGCCCTATCTGCGACAAGTCATCAAGCACGAGCGCCGCCGCAAGCAAAGAGCGCGCGAGTGGTTCCTCATGGGACAGATCCAGACCCTGCTGGGTAACCGCCTTGAGGCCTACAAAGCCTATCAGCACACCATCCGCCTCCATCCGCCATACGAACTGGAGTTCAACGCCCGCATTGCCCAGACCGAGGTGATGCCGTCAACCGACTTCAAGGGCAAAATCAAGAAGCTGAGGCGCATGGCTCGTTCTGATAATAATAAGGATTATCTGGAACAGGTCTACTATGCCATCGGTAACGTATACATGACCCAGCGCGACACGGCGAGTGCCATCGCCGCCTATGAGGAAGGACGTGAGAAGGCTACCCGCAGCGGCATAGAGAAAGGCGTGCTGCTGTTGACCTTAGGCAATGTCTATTGGGACAAGGAACGCTATTCTGATGCGAAGGGCTGCTACGGCGAGGCCATCGGTCTGCTGGACAAGGACCGCAAAGACTATCAGCAGTTGTCAGAGCGCTCGAAGGTGCTCGACGAACTGGTGCCACACACCGATGCCATCGCACTGCAGGACTCGCTGCAACGCCTTGCCCTGATGCCCGAGGCAGAGCGTAACAAAATAATAGATAAGGTAATAGAAGACCTTATAAAGAAAGAAAAGGAGGAGCAGCGCAAGCTGGAGGAGGCCGAGGCCGAGAAGAAACAACAGGAAGAGGAAGCGAAAAACGGCAACCAGTCGCTCATCAAGACGACGACACCCACCATGCCAGGCTCTACACAGCCAGGGTTGTGGTACTTCTACAATCCGCAGGCCGTCAGCCAAGGTAAGCAGGCTTTCCAGCAACAGTGGGGTAAGCGTCAGAACCAAGACGACTGGCAGCGCATAAACCGCACGGTGGTGGATATGACTCCTGACAATCAGGAGAACCCAGAGAACGGCGAAGACCAGGATGACACCGTGGTTAGCGATTCCCTCGCTAACAATAGCGGTACTACTAGCGAGACCCCCGACAGCGCCGCGCTGGACCCTCACGACCGCGCGTATTACCTGGCACAGATACCCTTCACAGAAGAACAGGTGGCAGAGAGCAACAACATCATCAAGGGCGCTCTCTTCGAATCGGGCGTCATCTTCAAAGACAAGCTCGACAACCTGAACCTGAGCGAGAAAGCCCTGACGCGACTCACCAGTCAGTATCCTGACTACGAGCGCAACGACGAGACGTGGTACCACCTGTGGCTCATCTTCTCACGACAGGGCAGAACCGACGAGGCAGAGCGCTGTCTGGCTATGCTGAAAGCCAGCTATCCTGAGAGCGACTGGACCATTCTGCTCAGCGACCCCGACTTCATGGCGAACCAGCGCTTCGGCGTTCACATAGAAGACTCCATCTATGCAGCCACCTACGAGGCCTTCAAGCAGAACCGGTATGTAGAGGTCAGGGCTAATACGGCCATCTCGGAGAAGCGCTTCCCGTTGGGTCAGCATCGTCCTAAGTTCCTGTTCATCGAGGGCTTGAGCCTGCTCAACAGCGATGATGCCAAAGGGTGTGTCGACCGCATGAAACAGGTCGTCGAGGAATATCCCAGCAGCGAGGTCAGCGAACTGGCGGGCATGATACTGCGCGGTGTGCAGCAGGGTCGGCAGTTGCATGGCGGCAAATTCGGGATGGATGACATCTGGTCGCGGCGCATTGCCGACTTCACAGGCGGCGACTCTACAAAAGTCGACACCTTGGTGGTGGAGCGTAATGCCAACTATGTCTTTGCCTTGCTCTACCATCCAGACTCCATCAGTCAGAACCAGCTGCTATATGAGATGGCGAAGTATAACTTCACGAACTTCATGGTACGTAACTTCGACATTGCCATCGACCAAGACCCGCATGGCTTGTCGCGCATGGTCATCAGCGGTTTCCTCAGCTACGACGAGGCACGCCAATACGCCCGCTTGCTCTATGACAATGCGGCCATGGCATCGCTGCTCCATCCCTGCCGCAGTCTGATAGTCAGCGAGAAGAACTTCCCACTGTTGGGCAATGTGTATAGCTATCGCGACTACGAGGTGTTCTTCCAGAAGAAGCTGGAGCCCATCACCATCTCCAAGCTACCGCTGCTCAACGAACCGGAGAGTGTGGTCAAGCAGGAAGAGCCTGAGGAGGAGACACCGCCTGCCGACACCCCGCAGCAACCCGCGAATAACGGCAATGACCCTGTGGTGGATGACATCTTTGGTGACGGACCTACCCCGCAGAACGTAGGGAACATTGAGTTTGACGATGACTTCTGGCGATAACATCGAAATATCGAAATATGACTAATGGTTTATTACTTTGGGCTGACGACGAGATGGAACTGCTCCGCGCCCACTTGCTGTTTCTAGAAAAGAAAGGATATGAGGTGGTGACGGTAACCAATGGTACCGATGCCATTGAGGAGTGCCGCAAGCGCACCTTCGACCTGGTGTTGCTTGACGAGATGATGCCAGGACTCTCAGGACTGGAGACGCTGCAGCGCATCAAGGAGATAACGCCGCAAGTGCCTGTCGTCATGGTGACCAAGAGTGAAGAGGAGGACATCATGAATCAAGCCATCGGACAACAGATTGCCGACTATCTCATCAAACCCGTCAACCCTAACCAGATACTGCTGACGCTGAAGAAGAACATCCATCGCCGCGAAATCGTCACCGAGACCGTGCAGAGCGGCTATCAGCAGCAGTTCCAACAGCTCTCCATGCAGATTATGGACTGTCGCACGTGGGATGACTGGGCAAACATCTACAAACGCTTGGTGCGCTGGGAACTGGAACTCTCAGCTACCGACTCGCAGATGACGGAGATGCTGGATATGCAGAAGCGCGAGGCGAACCTGGGCTTTGCCAAATATGTCAAGCAGCATTATTCGGAGTGGATGGGGGCAAGAGGCTCTTCAGGCTCCTCGCCGCTATTGTCTCCGGACATCTTTAAGACAAAGGTGTTCCCGCTGTTGAACGACGGCGAGAAGGTGTTCCTCATCGTGCTCGATAACTTCCGCTACGATCAGTGGAAGATGTTGGAGAGGGAGATAGGCGATCAGTTCGAGATTGACGAGGACGTCTACTGCAGCATCCTGCCCACCGCGACGCAGTATGCCCGCAATGCCATCTTCTCCGGTCTCATGCCTGTCCAGATAGCCCAGATGTTTCCAGAACTATGGGTCGACGAGGACGAGGAAGAGGGCAAGAACCTCAACGAGGAACCGCTTATCCGCACACAGCTGGAGCGCTATCGCCGGCGCAACACCTTCTCGTATCATAAAATCAACACTTCGGCAGAGGCCGACAAGCTGCTCGGGCAGCTGAAAACGCTGGAGAAAAACGACCTCAACGTCGTGGTGTTCAACTTCATCGATATGCTGAGCCATGCCCGCACCGAGTCGAAGATGGTTCGCGAGCTCGCCAACAACGAGTCGGCATACCGCAGCATCACACTGTCGTGGTTCCGCCATTCCGTCATAGCCGACCTGTTCCGCATGTTGGCGCAGACCGACTACCGCATCATCATCACCACCGATCACGGTAGCATTCGCGCCACTACTCCCGTTAAGATTATCGGCGACCGCAACACCAATACCAATCTGCGCTATAAGCTCGGCAAGAACCTGGCTTACGACTCCAAGGACCTCTTCGTCATCAAGGAGCCTGCGAAGGCATTCCTGCCTGCCCCCAACCTGTCAACCAGCTACGTCTTTGCTACAGGCGACGATTTCTTTGCCTACCCTAACAACTACAACTACTACGTTTCCTATTACCGCAACACCTTCCAGCACGGCGGCATCTCGATGGAGGAGATGATTATCCCCATCGTGACGATGAAGGGCAGGAAGCGCTAACACCGTCATCCGAACAACCGCAATATCAAA
>CAMNIA010000080.1 GCA_946540105.1 uncultured Prevotella sp.
TTTTTACCTTTTCACCTTTTCACCTTTTCAAGGAATGCTTTTAGTTTGTCGACGTCTTTCAGTCCAGGAGCGGTCTCAAAGCGCGAGTTGAGGTCGATGCCGATGCATCGAGGGTGTTCGAAGTCGGTGACGCGCCCAGCGTCGTCAGGTCCGATGCCGCCCGAGAGCAGGAACGGAGTCTTGCCGGTGTAACCTTGCAGGACGTCCCAGTCAAACTGCGTGCCATTGCCGCCAACGCTCCTGCCTTTCGCGTCGAAGAGGAAGCAGTCAGCAAGACCTTCGTAGAGTTTTACTTGTTTCAGGTCGTCTGCTGTTGCGATGTTGAACGCCTTGATGACCTTGAGCCCCTTCAGACGGTTGACATACTCAGGACTCTCCCCGCCATGCAGTTGGATGACATCAAGTTGAAAAGCAGCGGCGTACTGCATGACCTTGTCGATACTTTCATCGACAAACACCCCTACGCGTTGGCAGCTAGTGGGCAGATAGGCAGGACGTTCGCTGACATAACGGCTCGACTTCGGCCAGAAGATAAAGCCCATCATGTCTATGCCCAGAGCTTCCACCGCGCGAATATTCTCAGCATCGCGCATGCCGCAAACCTTCACTATCATAGCTGTGCAATAAAATCTTTGAGTGCCAGTCCTGGGTGAGGCGTCTTCATAAAGGTCTCACCAATGAGGAACCCGCGGAACCCAGCTTGGCGCAGCAGTCTGACGGTATCGGGGTTGGAGATGCCGCTTTCGCTGACCTTGACGGCATCGTTCGGAAGCCGTTCTGCCAGTCGGAACGAGTTGTCGACATCGGTGACGAACGAACCGAGGTTGCGATTGTTGATGCCACAGAGGTCAGGTTCCAGCTCGGCATATTCCAGTTCCATCTCCGTGTGCATCTCCAACAGCACCTCCAGTCCTAACGCATGCGCCGTGTCGATGAGTGTCTTGCAACGCTGCTTCGACAGACATGCTGCAATGAGCAGCACTGCCGATGCACCGCACAGCACCGCCTCATAGAGCTGCATCTCGTCAATCACAAAGTTCTTGTAGAGGATGGGCAGCGTCACTCCACTCTGACGTGCCTGACGAATGAAGTCGTCGTGACCGCCAAAGTAGTGCTTGTCCGTAAGGATGCTCAGTGCTGCCGCACCATTTTGCTGGTATGCCAACGGAATGCTGTCGGCACGCCCCTCTTCTTTAATCCAACCCTTAGACGGAGAACGGCGTTTGAACTCAGCAATGATACCGCTTTCCGACGCAAGCAGCGAATCCCTGAGGGAAATCTTCTTGCTTTTCATCAGCGCTAATTCCTCACGTTTATGCGCCACGATTTCTGAAAGGATGTCCTTCATATTGTTTCTTTTTCTTAATCTATTCTATACTTAGCTTTTACCTTTTTACCTTTTTACCTTTTTACTTTTTTACCTTTTTACTTTTCCCTTAGCTATTCAGTGTCACAAACTTCTTGAACGTTCTCAGCGCACTGCCGCTGTCAATGCTCTCGCGGGCAATGTCGATACACTCTTCGATGTTTTTCTTTCCCTTTTCAAGAACCTGGATGCCGAACGCCGCATTCGTCAGCACAATGTTCTTCTGTGCCGGCAGAGCGCGGTTCTCCAGTACGGCATCGAAAATGCCCTTCGCTTCCTCCTCGGTAGCACCAGCCACGAGTTCTTCCGGTTTGGCAGCCTCGAAGCCGAGGTCCTGCGGGCGGAAGATGCGCTCGTAGTCGTTGGTAGTCACCTTGAAATCGCCCGTCAGCGATATCTCGTCGTAGCCGTCGATGCTGTTGACGATGCCATAGTCGATGCCCAGCCGCTGATACACCTGATGGTAAAGGCGCATCTGGTCGAGGTTAGCTACACCTAGCAGTTGACAACTCGGTTGGCTGGGATTGACGAGTGGTCCCAGCAGATTGAAGATGGTGGGAAAGGGCAATGCCTTGCGTATAGGTCCTACGAACTTCATTGCTTTGGCAAACAGCTGAGCGTGCAGATACACGATGCCCGCCTCCTGCATACAGCGGTTCAGCTGGTCAAGGTCGTCGGTAAACTTCACACCGTGTTGGGCAATGACGTTGCTGGCTCCCGACGTTGACGTGGCAGCATAGTTGCCGTGCTTTGCCACCTTATATCCTGCGCCTGCAATGACGAAGCATGCCGTCGTTGAGATGTTAAAAGTGTTCTTGCGGTCACCGCCGGTTCCCACCACGTCGATGTAGCGTTCGCAGTCCAGCGGCACCGGCACCCCCGTTTCCAGTATGCCGTCGCGGAATCCCAGCAGTTCGTCCACCGTTACGCCTCGCATCTGCAGTGCCGTCAGCAGTGCCGTAATCTGCTCGTTAGGATATTCACTGTGGGTAATACCCACCAAAATCGTTTTCATCTCTTCACGGGTCAACTCCTCGTGATTGAGCAATTTCTGTAAAGCCTGTTTCATTTCTGTTATGGTTATAATTCTTTTCTCTGACCTCTAAAGAAACATCCAGTTCTGCAGCATCTTCTTGCCGTCGGGTGTCAACACACTCTCAGGATGAAACTGGATGCCGCGGACGTTCAACTCACGGTGGCGCAGTGCCATGATTTGTCCCTCGTCGCTCACCGCCGTCACCTCCAGACAGGCGGGCAGTTGTTGGCGTGCCACCACCCACGAGTGATAGCGTCCGATGGTGATGTCGCGTTCCAAGCCACTGAAGAGCGGGTCGTCGCTGACGATGTGGCAGGATGTCGCTACGCCGTGGAAGACATCCGACAGGTTCTCCAGGTGTGCGCCAAACGCTTCACCGATGGCTTGATGTCCCAGACAGACTCCGAGAATGGGTTTCCTGCCGGCATATGTCCGGATGACATCCAGTAGCAGACCTGCCTCGCTGGGGATGCCAGGACCTGGTGAGAGAATAATTTTGCTGTACTGCTCCAGCTGAGGCAGTTCGAACTGGTCGTTGCGCACGACGGTCACTGCCGCTCCCAGCTCCTTCACCAGATGACTCAAGTTATATGTAAACGAGTCGTAGTTATCAATAATGACTATCTTCATAATGTTGCTGCTTTGTCGATGGCTTTTCTCAGAGCCCCCAGTTTGTTATTTACCTCCTGCAATTCATACTCCTCGTCACTCTTTGCCACGATGCCGCCGCCAGCTTGAAACCACAGTTCGCCGTTGCGCGACACGAAGGTGCGGATGGTGATGGCTTGGTTCAGAGAGCCGTCCAGCCCTATGAAACCGATGCATCCGCCGTAGGCACCGCGGTTGTGGGGTTCATACTCCGTGATGAGTTGCATGGCACGCACCTTTGGTGCACCACTCAGTGTGCCGGCAGGAAACGTGTCGATGAACGCCCTGATGGGGTCTGCATCGGCGTCGAGTTCGCCCGACACGCGCGATACCAGGTGGATGACGTGCGAGTAGTATTGCAAGTCTTTGTAGAAGTCGACCTTCACCTTGTGGCAGTTGCGGCTCAGGTCGTTGCGTGCCAGATCAACCAGCATGACGTGTTCGGCATTCTCCTTCGGGTCGTTGCGCAGGTATTCCGCACCTTGGCGGTCGGCCTCCGCGTCGCCTGTGCGGCGGGTGGTCCCTGCAATGGGGTCGATATATGCCTTGCGACCTTCTATCCGGCAGTGCGTCTCGGGCGACGAACCAAAGATGCGAAAGCCGCCGAAGTCGAAGTAGAACAGGTAGGGCGACGGATTGATGCTGCGCAGGGCGCGGTACAGCTTGAAGTCATCACCCACGTAAGCCTGGATGAAACGGCGCGAGAGCACTATCTGAAACACGTCGCCACGCAGACAGTGCTGTATGCCGCGCCGTATGTTCGCCTTATGCTCCTCGTCAGTCAGCGTCGAGCGTACGTCACCGATGGTACGGAAGTCGTAAGCCTGCACGTTGGCTTTGTTCATCGCACGGTAGATGCTGTCAATCTCCTCCGCTCCCTGATGAGGTTGTCCCGCAGGTGCCAGCGTAACAATCTTCAGCATGCTGTTGTGGTGGTCAAAAACGATGACCGTCTTGTACAGGATGTACAGCATGTCGGGTGCGTCATTTTGCTCTTGCCGCTCATCCTTCACGTCGATGTGTTCGAAGTAGCGCACCGCGTTGAACGACGTGTAGCCGTAGAGTCCGCACACGCTGTTGTCGTCGCCGCTGACCCTGATGACATCGATGAGAGCGTGAATGGCGTCGGCGCTGTCGTAGCCTTCACCTATTACGTGCTGTTCCTTGTTGCCATCGGGAAAACTGATGGTTGCCAGTCCGTGCCCGATGGCTACGCTGGCTATCGGGTTCAGCCCGATGAACGACCGCGAGTTGCTCTGGTCGTGGTAATCAGAACTCTCCATCAGTGCACTCTGCGCATACAGGTCACGCAACCGCATATATACCCCTACAGGCGTATAGAGGTCGCCGAGTATCGTGCGTGAAACGGTGGTGTAGTTCCACCCGTGGCCTCCAGGAACCGCCTCTGTCGTTTGCTTCATACTGTTCATGTTCATTTCTTGTAAGCTAAATACGTTTCAATATCCTTGTCACCACGTCCGCTGACGGTCAGCACCACCACGTCGTCATGCTTGAAGTGCAGTTTGCCCAGTGCGGCAATGGCGTGGGCACTCTCTATGGCAGGGATGATACCCTCCAGGCGCGTCAGTTCGTAGCCACCGGCTATGGCCTCGTCGTCATTGATGCTCAGCACCGTCGTGCGCCCCTGTTTTGCCATGTTGCAGTGCATCGGCCCCACACCAGGGTAGTCCAGTCCTGCCGAGATGGTGAAGGCCTCCTGTATCTGTCCGTCCTCGTTCTGCATCACCAGCATCTTTGCTCCGTGCAGGATACCCGTCGTGCCGCGGTGTATTGTGGCAGCGGTATAGTCGGTATCCCAACCGTGGCCGCCAGCCTCCGCCAGCACGATCTTCACGCGCTCGTCGTTCATGTAGTGATAGATGGTTCCTGCGGCGTTGCTGCCGCCACCGATGCACGCCATGAGGTAGTCGGGGTAGTCGCGCCCCGTCTTTTCCGCCAGTTGCCATTTTATCTCTTCCGAGATGACGCTCTGCAACCGCGCCACCAGGTCGGGGTAGGGGTGCGGTCCCATTGTCGACCCCACGATGTAGAAGGTGTCGGCAGGATGACAGCACCAGTCGCGTATCGCCTCCGAACAGGCATCGCTCAGCGTCATGTTGCCCGTGCGCACCGGATGCACCTCGGCACCCAGCATCCTCATGCGTTCCACGTTCGTATGCTGGCGCTCCACATCGGTTGCCCCCATAAATACCTCACACCGCATGTCCATCAGCGCACATACCGTAGCTGTAGCCACACCGTGCTGACCGGCTCCCGTCTCAGCGATGACGCGTGTCTTACCCAGCTTCTTCGCCAGCAGAATCTGTCCGATGGTGTTGTTGATTTTATGCGCACCGGTATGGTTCAGGTCCTCCCGCTTCAGATACAGCTGGCACCCGTACTTCTCGCTCATGCGTCGGGCGTAGTACAGTGGCGACGGTCTGCCCACATAGTCCTTCAGCAACTGGTGATACGCCTGTTTGAACTCCTCGCTCTCGATAATCGGTAGGTAAGCGTCCTGCAGGTCGTGAACACACTTGTAGAGAATTTCGGGTACGTATGCCCCGCCAAACTCCCCGTAGAATCCATTCTTGTCAACTTGAAAATTTCCCATTACACTTTAGTTTATAAAAAAGAGCCCCATCGTAAGAACGACAGGTCTCCGCAATTAACATCTGCAAATATTACAGGCGCACGGCTATCTTCTCACGATCTTTCGAACCTTGAGCAGCGCCACCACCAGAAATTTGCCATTCTTGTCATGCTGTTTTCTTAGTTTAGTTTTATTTACGATGGCAAAAGTAAACATTCTCTTTTACTCCACCAAACATTTTTCCAACTTTTTTTACTTTTGTTGTAATATATTCACGCCACACACGCCCGTCATCTTGTAAAAAGAGCAGCACTAATAAAAAATTTTTGCGTTTTTTCTTGCAAAAGGCTTCTTTTTTTTGTATCTTTGCAGTTCAATGGAAAAGAAGAACACGAAGAAGTATACGGCAGAGACCATGACAGATGACAGTATGACGGCGATATTCTGAAAACCCTCGCGTACCGCGCGCACGCGCGGTACGCGTAATAACTACATAATATACTGTCATACTGTCATACTGTCATC
>CAMNIA010000081.1 GCA_946540105.1 uncultured Prevotella sp.
ACCTCTTCTTATACCCCTCACGCGCCCCGAAGTTCAAACCGACATAAACATTCAGACTGCCAAAAATATTATTGGTAGCAAAGCGCGACTTACGGTAGTTATAAGCACGAACTATAGCCGATGCACCGGCATACCACCGCGTGTCGTTCCACACCAGTCCAAAGCGTCCGATGCCGTCGATATTGAAATTAGAGAAGCGGAAATTGCTCAAGGAGAAACGGCTGCTGGAGCGTTCGTCAACTTCGCCTCGGCTCCGCTTGTAAGCCAATGCCAGTGACAGACTGGCACCAAACAGCCAGTTGCGGGCAAACACCCAGTTATAGCCATACCCTACCGAGGCGTTTATATCATAGTAGCGCACGTTATTGAACATCATGCCGCTATCAAGTTTCACCTCCTGTCCGGGCATGCGCTCGTCTATGAGTTTTTGCAGTTTCGTGTGGTCAAAGTCTATCGTGTTGTTAAGATAGCCCGCACCTACCATCCACGAGCCACAACTTATCTTCTGGCACGTACTCTGGTTGAAGGCTGCGGGATAGGAGAAACGCTTGTGGTTGAAGATGTAGTAGACATTCACCCCCGTAATACCGACACTGATGCCGTCAAAAGGTACATCCTCCAGTGCCTCCGTGTCGATATTAGAACCTAATTTCACATTACGCACGAAATAGTCACTCCCCGTGCGGCGGTAGTAGAAGTCCGCACCAATCTGGGCACTGTAGAAGCTGAAGTCAAAGCTGGTGGCGTTCTTCGTAAACTCTACATTCCGGAGATCTACCGTATACCCGAAGAACAGCCAGCGCCATCCGAAGAAGGGACCTATCTTCATGGTGGCATTAGGTGCGAAGGTTATCGACTGTTTATTGTCACCCGTAGTGCTAAGCCGGTAGATGTCGTAGTTGTAGGTACCCTGAAACATCACCGACCAGTTGTAGTGCTGGGGTTCCACGTAGTTGGTGTCTATATAAGTGAAGCCGCGTATGGTGCGTTTCAGCCAGCTCAGCTTCTTAGGCTGTTCTGCCGTCTGCAGTGTATCCTGAGCGTTTGCGCCCAAGGCCATAAGCAACAACAACATCCATAGCAACACCGTTCTCATCGCTCAGAATTTTCCTAAGATACGGTCCATGACCCAGTTCGTCGGTGTTGCTGACACGCTGGTACACGCACATACACCTATGCCCTGCAGATGCTCACAGACACTCTTGATGATAGGACCCTGCACGTAAGGCGGGTTGGGGATGTCAAAGACCTGCGTACCCCCGCTGTTGTGCAACTTAATGGGTTGGAAGTCAAAGACCGAGAAGCACAGCATACCCTGGTCACCGATAATCTCGATACGGTCTTCGCTGGCAGATTCATGAGCCACGAAACACCACGAGCCACTGCCAGGCAGTCCGCTTTCAAACTCAAAACAGGCACTCACCGAGTCTTCCACCTTATAGAATCCGCCACGATTGGCACAGATGCCACGGGCCTCGGTGATGACTCCGAAGAGCTGTTGCAGGAGGTCCAACTGGTGGGGTGCCATATCATAGAAGTAGCCACCGCCAGCCACATCGGCCTGCAGCCGCCACGGCTGTTGTCCGTCTTCACCGTAGTCTTCTGCCCGCGGTGGTGTCGCCAGCCGTATCTGCACATTGATGATTTTCCCTAGCTGTCCGCTGTCCACTATCTCCTTCACCTTTTGGAAGTATGGCAGATAGCGGCGGTAGTAAGCCACGAAGCAGGGCTGTCCCGTCTCTTCACTCACGCGATTGATGCGGGCACAGTCTTCATAGCTTGCGGCTAAGGGTTTCTCCACATAGACGGGTTTCCCTGCCCGCATGGCCATGATGGCAAAGGTTGCATGACTGGAAGGCGGTGTGGCTACATATACCGCATTGACATCGGGGTCGTCTATCAACTCCTGTGCATCGGTATACCATTTCTTTATACCGTGACGCTCGGCATAGCTGCGTGTACGCTGTCCATGTCTGCTCATCACGGCCACGACTTCCGAACCCTCAACTTCCGAGAATGCCGGTCCGCTCTTTTTCTCTGTCACATCACCGCATCCGATGAAGCCCCATTGCAATTTCTTCATAATTGGGTACAAAGATACACAATAATATTTAATTTTTGATGTTTAATGTTTAATATTTCACGCTATGTCTGTTTTTTTTCCTACTTTTGCAGGGAAAAACAAATAACAATGGAGAGTAAAGCAGAAGATATATTATTAAAGATACGTAGCTACCGCAGCATCGTGAACATTGCCTTCCGTCTCTACACAAAGAGTTTCTGGCAGCTGCTACGGAAGCAATGGCCCTTACTGATTCTCGTGGCCATCCTTTACTGGGTTGCAGTCATGCTGACGGTCTATGACCTCTATGTCTTTGTACCGATAGTCATTCTCGCCGTCATTGCCGAGTTGTTGCTCTGGTGGCACACTGGCAGCTGGCTCACCCAGCGCAGCATGAAGCGCATGCTACGGCCTGCACGGCGCCACTTCTGGAGACTGCTGGCATGTGCCGTCTTCGGTGTCATTGCCCTATTGCCGCTCTGTGCCCTCGTCTCATTGCCCCCCAGCATCCTGGTGTTGGCTGAATGGGAATCACAGAACAGCCAACTCATGGGCGATGCCCCCGCCATGCCTTCGTATGTCCTTTACCTCACTGGTGCCACATGGTTCGTCTCACTGCTTCTACAGGTGTGCATCCGACTGTACCTCGTATTCGTGGCATACTACAGTTGGGGCTCGGGTGAAGCCAGATTACAGGAGCGTCAAGCGCAGCTTGCCCAACTCTCCTCTACCCTTTAAAACTTCAAACGTTATAAATGAAAAAAATTCTCTTTATCGACCGTGACGGAACCATCATCCGTGAACCACAAGACGAGCAGATTGATGCCTTCGAGAAGCTGCAGTTCGTACCGCGCGCCATCTCGAGTCTGTCATTCCTCCGCCAGCATACCGACTATGAATTTGTGATGGTCAGCAACCAGGACGGCTTGGGAACTCCCGCTTTTCCCGAGGACACCTTCTGGCCTGTCCAGAACTTCATCCTCGACACCCTCAAAGGCGAGGGCGTCACCTTTGATGACATCCTCATCGACCCCCATTTCCCGGAAGACAACGCGCCGACCCGCAAACCCAATGTCGGACTGGTCCGGAAATACATGGAGAATCCTGACTATGACATTGCCAACAGCTATGTCATTGGTGACCGCGACACCGACAGGCTCTTCGCCCAGAACATCGGTTGCGGTTTCCTGCATATCAATAACGAAGAGGCTGCTGCTTCCTGGCAACGCGCTACTGCCGTTGCCTACGGCGGCCAACGGACCGCCGAGATACGCCGTACCACCAAAGAGACTGACATCCTTGTTCGCCTCGACCTCGACGGCAACGGACACTGTGACATCCAGACGGGTCTTGGCTTCTTCGACCACATGTTGGAGCAGATTGGCAAGCACGGCATGATAGACCTCACCATCCGTTGTCAGGGTGACCTGCATGTTGACGAGCACCATACCATTGAAGATACGGCACTCGCACTCGGTGAATGTCTGTTACACGCTTTAGGTGACAAGCGCGGCATCGAACGCTATGGCTACTCGCTGCCTATGGATGACTGTCTGTGCAGCGTTTGTCTTGACTTTGGCGGACGCCCTTGGCTGGTATGGGATGCGGCATTCCACCGTGAGCGCATTGGCGAGATGCCTACCGAGATGTTCCTCCACTTCTTCAAGAGCTTGAGCGATGCCGCCAAGATGAACCTCAACATCCATGCCGAAGGACAAAACGAGCACCATAAGATTGAGGGCATCTTCAAAGCCTTGGCCCGCGCCTTGAAGATGGCGGTCCGCCGTGATGTTTATCACTACGAACTACCCAGCACCAAAGGGCTGCTCTAAAGCTTTAAAGATTGTCGTGGAAGGGAAAAGGATAAAGGTTATTTGTCCAGCTGCTCGTAAACAGAGTTGTTTGACTTGTATTCTGGAACAATATCCTTCATCATCTTCACCGTTGCCATGTTGTCATACTGCTTCGAGAGTTCTATCAGCGCATCTATCTCTTTGCTGACGGTAGCATAGTCGTACTCACGAACCTCGGCAATGCGTATCTTCTCATTAAAAGTGGGCTTAGTACCTTCCAACTCGTTCAGCACCTCTTCATAGAGTTTCTCACCCTCGCGCAGACCGGTGAACTTGATTTCCACATTCTTGGCACCTGACAGCAGTATCATGCGCTTAGCCAATTCGGCAATCTTCACCGGTTTGCCCATGTCAAACACGAATATCTCGCCGCCGTTGCCTTTGGTACCGGCTTCCAGCACCAGTTTACATGCCTCGGGTATCAGCATAAAGAAACGGATAATGTCTGGATGCGTCACCGTCACCGGACCGCCGTTCTTTATCTGTTCACGGAACAGCGGTATCACTGAGCCGTTGCTGCCCAACACGTTACCGAAACGTGTTGTCACAAACTGGGTGATGCCCTCGGGCTGACCACTCTCTTTCGTTTTTAGGGCACGGTCCAGTGCCTGAACATAGATTTCGCAGATGCGCTTTGAGCACCCCATGACATTGGTGGGATTGACCGCTTTGTCCGTCGACACCATGACAAACTTCTTCACCCCGTATTTGACGGAGAGGTCGGCTATCACCTTAGTGCCGTAGATATTGTTCAGCACAGCCTCGCTGGGATTGTCTTCCATCATCGGGACATGCTTATACGCAGCAGCATGGAACACATAGTCCGGATGATACTTGTGGAAGATCGACTCCATGCGGTTTGCGCGGCTGATGCTTGTCACAATGGTCTCTGCAGGAATGTCGGGATAGTCCTTCGCCATCATCAGGCGAATGTCATGCTGCGGTGTCTCGGCCTGGTCAATGAGTATCATCATCGAAGGCTTGAACTGCGCCACCTGGCGCACCATCTCCGAACCGATAGAACCAGCGGCGCCCGTTATCAGGATGCAACGCCCCGTCAGCAGCTCGCCCACCGACTTCATGTCTATCTTAATCTCGTCACGAGGCAGCAAATCTTCAACGCTCACCTCCTTCATCTGCATACCTTCTATGTCTTCGTCGGTCAATTGACCGTCCTCGATATGGGCTTCCTTAACCGAATGGGCCATGAAGATTTTACAGCCGGCATTGATGAGTATGTCCTGTACGGCCTGGTTGTTGCGGAATTCTTCCAAGCGCAAGGGAGACACCAGCACAGCCTCAATTCTGTTCAGGCGTATCACCTCCTCCAGGTTCTCTTCAACATTATATACTTTCTTGCCCATCAGCAACATGTGGCGGGCACGTTTGTCATGCGATATGAAGCCACACAGCGTGAACTTCACCGGACGCTGCGTGCGGATGTTCTTAGCCAGACCCACACCACCAGACAAAGCACCGTATATCAGTACCCGCATGGTTCGTGTGTTGCTCAGTGCAAGATCATAAAGGGTCTTTACCATGACACGGATGCCCCACATCAGCAGGGTGGCAAGCACAAAAGCCACAAAAGTCTGGGTCTGTGTGAGGGCAGCAATGTCAGTAATGCCGAAACGCTGTAACACTTCCGATAAAAGTATCGCAATAACCACATTCAGCGTGTTGGCATAAGCCACCTGCAACAGGTCCACAAATGAGGAGTAACGCACCACCCCCGAGTAAGTAGAGAACACCTTTGCACCGATACAACTCAACAGGGCATAGAACAGGGCTGTATACAACACGTCAATACGCTGGTCAAAAAGCTCCTGCGACTTCTCGAACATCCAGAATGTAAAGATGGTAGAAAAGAACACCACGAAGCAGTCCACCATCAGCAGACACCAGTAAGGCAGTGAGTTCTTGCTAAAATACCAACTTATAATTTTCTTAAATGGATTCATAATCAATTCCTCGACAATAAATATCGCTCAGTATCTCAACTTGGTATTTGTTCAATTCTTTTTCGGCTGCAAAGTTACACATTATTTACCAAACTCCAAAATTTTCCACATAATATTTTACACACTCGCCAAGTCCAGACATAAAAAATCCCCACACCGATTCCACTTCCAGAACCGTTGCGGGGACTCCTTCCCTCA
>CAMNIA010000082.1 GCA_946540105.1 uncultured Prevotella sp.
TATTCGTAGGCATATACTAACCCGTACTTCTCATGCAGCTTCCGAAGAGAACCGTCTGACTTCATCTGACGGATGACATTGTTCACCATCTGCAAAAGATCCTCCTGGCCCTTCTGCATGAGGACACCAATTTCACCATGAGTAAACGGAGCGTTCAATAGTGGGGCTGCAAGTCGGGTGTCAGTCTGCACATAATAAGGAGCCTCGGTTATCTCGGTTATCATTACGTCTGCAGCACCCTCAGCAATGAGTGTCGGTATTTCCTCGTTCTTTTGATGAACGACAATTTTTGCGTGAGTCAGGTTCTCGTTGGCAAACTTCTCATTCAGTCCACCAGGATTCACCATTACAGTCACTTCGGGCTTGTCAATGTCAGCCAACGACTTGTAGCGGTCAGCCTCCGAAGCCCTGCAAAGGATGGTTTTGCCGTTAGCCAGATAGCCGTCGCTCATTAGCATAGTTTCCCGTCGGGTATCTGTTATGGTAATCCCCCCAATGGCAAGGTCGAACAGCTGAGGCTCTGTAAGTACGTCGGTTGTCAATGAAGGCCATGAGGTCTTTTTGAATTCTATGTCTACTCCTAACCTTCTTGCTATTTCGTTTGCTACATCAATACCAAAGCCCCAATATGTTCCGTCGGGTTCACAGAATGATAGCGGTCTGTAGTCACCAGTAGTACCAAAGAGAATTGTGCCTCGATTCAGAATCTCTGCTACTTTGCCATTACCCTCGTTTGAAGAGCATGAGGCAAAACTGGCCGTTCCGTAAATGGTCAGAACGGCTATCATAAACCAAGTCTTTAATCTTTCCAATCTAATCATTGTTCTGTATCGTATTTATAATCGGCAACAAAATTACTCATTTTGGCAGTCAGAGCGGGCGCTCCAATATATAAAGGCACCCGCCCTGATATGTGTGGGCGGGCGCTATTTACAGACAACTCGGCGTTTCTCTCCCTGCAGGCAGGGTTTCCCTCCTGTTGTTTAGTCGTCCATGCCGATGAAGGCTCCCTTGCTGTTGAACTTCAGTTCGATGTTGTTCGACAGTTCAATGTCGTAGCCGTGGCGCTCCTTGTCAATCTTGGTGATGATGGCGCCTTTGTAGTTGGCAGCGACGTAATTCTGGATAGCCTTTGGTATGAGGGCAGCAGGGACGGCCGTCGTGTGACAGTCCACCTTATCCCATGTGCCCTTGCGGTTGAACTCAATCTCCGTACCGTTGTCCAGCCGGCACTCGTAAGTGCTTCTGTCTTTCTCGGCGTACACTATCTTCGCCTTGGGGAAGTTGGTTTGTACGAACGTCTTGGCTGCTGCGGGCAGACTCCCAACGGGGATGGGTTTGTCGTCAGCCATAGCTGCGCCTGATACCATCAGGCAGAGCAGCGACAGGAGGATGAATTTCATCTGTTTCATAATTGTTGTTGTTTACAGTATCTGTTTGTACAGGTTGACGATGTCGTCGCGTGTTACCTCACGGGGATTGCCTGGTGTGCAGACGTCGCGGATGGCCTGGTCGGCAAGTGCATCGATGTCTTTCTCTGTGATACCCAGGTCGGTCAGCTTCTTATTGGTGCCAACACGTGCACTCAGACCCTCTATGGCTTGGCAGGCAGCTTCGGCAGCCTGGTCGGTAGTCATGCCGATTTCATAGACACCGCAGGCTTTGGCAATTTCGACGTATTTCTCCTTGGCGGCAGGCATGTTGAAGCGCATGACGGTGGGCAGCAGCATAGCACAAGCCACGCCGTGGGGTACGTCGAACAGTGCTGACAGCGGATGCGCCATTCCATGATCGACACCCAGACCGACGTTCGAGAAAGCCATACCTGCTACATACTGGGCTACTGCCATGCCGTCGCGACCCTTCGGGTTCTTAGGCTCGTCGACAGCCAGCGGCAGGTACTTGTATATCATTTCGATGGCTTTGACTTCAAACATATCGCTCAACTCCCAAGCTGCCTTGGTGATGAGTCCCTCTATCGCGTGCGTCATGGCATCCATACCGGTGGCTGCCGTCAGTGACTTAGGCAGTGAGTACATGAGTTCGGCATCGATGATGGCGACACAGGGAATGTCGTTGGGGTCGACGCAAACCATCTTTGCCTGGCGGCTCTCGTCAATGATGACGTAGTTGATGGTGGTCTCGGCTGCTGTGCCTGCCGTCGTCGGTAGGGCGATGATGGGCAGCGACTTCTTCTTTGTGTCGGCGACACCTTCCAGCGAGATGATGTCGGAGAATTCAGGATTGTTTACCACGATGCCTATGCCCTTAGCGGTGTCCATCGAGGAACCGCCGCCGATGGCAACGATGAAGTCGGCCTGTGCCTTCTTGCATGCCTCGATGCCGTTCTTGACATTCGTCACTGTGGGGTTGGGCTTTACGTCGTCGAAGATGTCGTAGGCAATGCCAGCCTCGTCCATCACGTCAAGCACCATTTTGGCAACGCCAAACTGCATCAGCCCTTTGTCGGTGACGACCAGAGCCTTCTTGAATCCCAGTCTCTTGACCACTCCAGGCAGCTCCTTGCGCGCACCTGGTCCGAAGTATGACACTTCGTTCAGAATAAATCTGTTTACCATCTTGTTTTAGCTTTTTGGTTATATAAATAATGTGTAATTTGTCTTTTCTGGGGACAAAGTTACACTTTTCTTCTGAAATATCCAAACAAATGTGTGTTTTCGTCTTAATGTTTGGTAATATTGTATAACATAAATGGATTATTTTCTATTTTGAGCGCATAAAAAAGAAAAAATGCGTATCTTTGCAGTACCTAAAAAAATGTAATACTGACAGACTATGGAAAGAACTTGGAGATGGTTTGGCAAGAAGGATAAGATTACACTTGCCCAACTGAGACAGATTGGAGTAGAGGGCATCGTTACCGCCCTGCATGACGTACCCCTCGGCGAGGTATGGACACGTGAGAAGATTCATGACCTGAAGACGTATATCGAGTCTTACGGCATGACGTGGAGCGTGGTAGAGAGTTTGCCTGTAACTGAAACCATCAAGTATGGCGGTCCTGACCGCGAAGAACAGATTGAGGTGTATAAGCAGTCGCTCCGCAACCTGGGTGAGGAGGGCATCCGCTGCATTTGCTATAACTTCATGCCCGTGCTGGACTGGGCTCGTACCGACCTGCTGCACGCCAATCCTAACGGTTCGACGAACCTCTACATGAACTGGGGCGCCTTCGCTTATTTCGACATCTACATACTGAAGCGTGAGGGTGCCCGTCAGGACTGGGCCGCCTTCTCTCAGCGCCATGCCTCTTGGCAGCGAGACCTGGTGGCTGAAGCTGATGCCATGGCTAAGGAGGCAACGCCGGAGAGCGACCACGAACTGGTGGAGAACATCGTCATCAAGACGCAGGGCTTTGTCTCAGGCAACTTCAAGGAGGGCGACGCTGCCCCTGTTGAGAAGTTCCGCGAACTGCTGAAGCTCTACGAGGGCATCGGCAAGGAGCAGCTGCAAGCGAACATGAAATACTGGCTGGAAGCCATTATGCCCGTCTGCGAGGAGTACGACATCAACATGTGCGTACATCCCGACGACCCCCCATATCCTGTCTTCGGACTGCCACGCATCGTTGGCAACGCAGACGACATCCGCTGGTTCCTCAATGCTGTACCCAACCGCCACAACGGTCTGACGTTCTGTGCAGGTTCATTGTCGGCTGGTGAGCATAACGACGTGCCGGCGATGGCACGCGAGTTTGCCGACCGCACCCACTTCGTGCATCTGCGTTCCTGCCACATCTTCCCCGACGGCAACTTCACCGAGGCAAGCCACTTGGGAGGACGTGCCGACCTGGTACAGTTGGTTCATATCTTTGAGGAAGCTGAGCGCCAAGGTAAGTGCAACAGTGGACGCCGTCTGCCCATGCGCGTAGACCACGGCATGACGTTCACCGACCAGCCTGGCGGTGTGATGGACGAGAGTAACCATGGGCACAACGCAGGTTACACGTTGCTGGGTCGTATGTTTGCTATGGCTCAGGTGCAGGGCATCATGGCAGCTGTCGATCGTGAAATGGGCATCGAATACAAACAACCGGGATTCTTTGACTAATTGATAATTGACTTTTTTTATGAAACTGAAAGACATACTGAGCGGCAATTTCAATGCCGCAGAATGGGAGCGCAAAGGCTATGAGCTTCCCAAGTTCAATATAGAACAGGTACGCGAGAAGACCCGAAAAGAACCTACGTGGGTTCACTTCGGCGGTGGCAACATCTTCCGCGCTTTCCCTGCCGCCATGCTCAACGACGCGTTGAACAAGGGACAATACGACCGCGGCGTCATCGTTGCAGAAACCTTTGACTACGAGGTCATCGACAAGGCTTACGCACCTTACGACAACCTGTCGCTGCTCGTCTCACTGAAGGGCAACGGCACTGTCGAGAAGAAAGTCATCGCCAGCGTCACCGAGGCACTGAAGGCTGACTATCAGTTCCAAGACTGGCAGCGTCTGTGCGATATCTTCCGCAATCCCTCGCTGCAGCAGATATCGTTTACCATCACCGAGAAAGGCTACGGCTATAACGAACAGGACCTCAGCCGCGGACTGCAGCCCGTCTTCGCTCTGGGTAAGGTGACAGCACTGCTCTATGAGCGCTATCAGGCAGGACGCTTGCCACTGACCGTGCAGTCGATGGACAACTGCTCGCATAACGGTGATCGCGTGAAAGCCGGCGTGCTGGCATATGCCGAGCGCTGGGTGAACGACGGCTTGGTGCCTGCCGGTTTTGCCGACTACGTTCGCAACAAGGCACTGGTGACATTCCCCTGGTCGATGATTGACAAGATTACGCCGCGCCCGCACCAGAAGGTGAAGGAGTTGCTGGCTGCCGACGGCTTTGAGGACAACGAATACATCGAGACCGAAAAACACACCTTCACTGCACCTTTCGTCAATGCCGAGGAGACGCAGTATCTGGTTATCGAGGATGATTATACCAACGGCCGTCCGCCGCTTGACCTGGGCGGTGCGCTGTATACCACGCGCGAGACCGTCGACAAGGTGGAGACCATGAAAGTGACGACATGTCTGAACCCGCTGCATACCGCCATGAGCATCTACGGTTGCATGCTGGGATACACCCTCATCAGCGCTGAGATGCAGGATGCCGACATCCGCTCGTTCATCCAGAAGATTGGGTATATCGAGGCGATGCCTGTCGTCACCGACCCTGGCGTGCTGAACCCCTACGAGTTCATCGGTGCCGTCATCAACAAGCGACTGCCTAACCCCTTCATGCCCGACGCGCCGCAGCGCATCGCTATGGATACGTCGCAGAAGCTGCCCATTCGCTTCGGCGAGACCATCAAGAAGTACATTGCACGCGGACTCGACATGTCAAACCTCCAGCTCATACCCCTCGTGCTGGCTGGCTACGCACGCTACCTCAAAGGCGTGCAGGACGACCTCACTCCCTTCGAGCCATCGCCCGACCCCATGCTGGCTGAATTGCAGCAGATAGTGGCACCGCTGGAGGTGGGTAAGCCGGAGCAGGACTATAGCTGCCTGCACCAGTTGTTTAGCCGCAGAGATGTCTTCGGACTCGACCTCTACGCCGCCGGCTTGGGCGAGCAGATAGAAGGTATGGTGCGTGAACTCTTTGCTGGAAAGGGTGCCGTCAGAGCAACGCTGCATAAGTACGTCAGCCAGCGCTGACAGCCCCGTCGGTTAACTATACGGCAGGCACCCATGAGCGGGTGGCCTGCCGTTTTGCGTTGCAAATGAAGGACAATACAAACGAAAAGCATCATTGCTGTTTACACGGTAGCTAACGCGTAAAACGGCGCTAAGATTATTCTTTGCATTTTAAGCTAAAACGATGTATCTCGTTCAACCGTCTACGACCTTAAAAAAGCAACACATTGAAACGCTGGGAGTAAATCAACGTTTCTCTACCAGCAAAA
>CAMNIA010000083.1 GCA_946540105.1 uncultured Prevotella sp.
GTTATAACTTCACAATCGGTGAATTTATTGCCTTCGATGGTCAATCTTACCAAGGTTCGCTCCTTGTGCCACCCTTGGAGACCGGCAGCACCTGGATTGATGTGCAACATATTGAGTGTCTTGTCAAACTTTATTTTCAGAATGTGAGAATGACCTGCCACAAAGAGCTGGGGCGGTGAGGCATAGAGCATAGAGCGCACGCTGTAATCATAGTTTCCAGGATATCCGCCAATGTGCTTGATTAGCACATCTACATCCTCAACCTTAAAGCGGTTCAGTTCGCGATACATCAGTCGCAGGTCGCCACCATCACAATTGCCACAAACAGCACGGAAAGGACGGAAGGCTGCCAATCTTTCAGCAACCTCGACACTACCAATATCGCCCGCGTGCCATATCTCATCACAGGGTTCGAAATAGTGCAGGTATTTATCATCCCAGAAGGCGTGGGTATCGCTGATGATGCCTATCTTCTTCATAATAAGAGGTGAGATGTTAGGGAGTAGGGGTTAGGGGTATTTCAAAACGCTTGCGAACGAAATTGGCAATGATTTTCTCGGTCTCTACCATTCCTAAAATACTAGAATCAATGCAGAGGTCGTATGACTCGGCAGCCCCCCACTTCTTGCCTGTATAATAGTTATAGTACGAGGCGCGATGTCCCTCTGCCTGCAGAATAATGTGCTTGGCTTCCTTCGGTGTCACATCTTTGTGGGCAAGGATCTGTTCTACGCGATAGCGCATAGAAGCGGTAATGAAAACCGACAGTACATTGGGCATGTCGCGCAACACATAATCGGCACAGCGCCCTACAAAAACACAGCTTCCTTCACTGGCTGCCTTGCGGATGGCATCGCTTTGAAACTGAAATAGGCTCTCTTGCGAGAAATCAGGACTGTAAATGCCACTACCTCCACCTATATGAGGTGTTTGAATGCCCAGCAACGATTTGAAGAAACCTTTGTGCTCGTCATTACGTTCAAAAATCTTCTCGCTGAAGCCACTCTCCTTAGCCGCCAGATTCAGCAACTCACGGTCGTAATACTTCGCATTGAAATCCATAGCCAGCATGCGGGCGATATCGTGACCTCCACTACCCAGCTGGCGCCCTACACAAATGATGATATTCTTATTATTCATGATTTCTTTAACCTTTTCATATACCAGAACAGAAGTGGCAGTGTCATAGCAAAAGAGCAGAAGTCACTGGCACACATAGAGTACCATACGCCATCCAGACCCAGAAACATGGGAAAAATGTACGCCATAGGTATCAGCAGGAAAAGTTGACGCGACAAGGATAGAAAGATACTGATTTTCACCTTTCCAATGCACTGAAAGAAATTGGTAATAACAGCTTGGGAGGCTACAACAAAGAACACCAGCATGTTAAGTCGGATGCCTCGTGCCGACATCGTCAATAGTGTCTCGTCAGTAGTAAATACACGAGCTATCTGCAGGGGGAAGAGCATTGACAGCAACCAGCCTACCAGCAGAATAGCAGTAGACACTGCAATGGTCTGCCACAAGCAGCGAAACATACGGTCAAACTTCTCAGCCCCATAATTATAGCCCACAATGGGCTGCATGCCTTGGTTCATGCCCATCACAAACATAAACAGAACCATAACCACCGAGTTGGCAATGGAGTAAGCCCCCACAGCCATGTCGCCACCATAGTGCACGAACTGGTTATTCATAAAGATAACCACCACGCAAGCCGTCGCATTCATCAAAAAAGGTGAGATGCCAATGGAGATGATATTACGTACAAGATCACTCTTCAGACGATAAATGCCACGCTTCAGGTGGAGTAGCTCGTTCTTGTCAGAGAATATCCACATCTGCCAGCATAAGGCTAGTGTTTGAGAAGTTACCGTAGCCAAAGCTGCCCCACGGATGCCCCAACGAAGCCACCACACAAAGGCGATGACTAACAGAATGTTGCACCCTACAGTAAACAGGGTGGCATACATGGCATGACGAGGTTTTCCTGCTGCCCGTAACACAGCATTCATACCAAAATACATGTGAGTAATCATGTTACCCAGCAAGATAACCGTCATGAATTCACGAGCATAGGGCAACGTCACCTCGCTGGCACCAAAGAACAGCAATATAGGGTCAAGGAACAACAAACAAACCGCCATGAAGAGAAAGCCGATGATAAGATTCAGCGTCACTGTATTACCTAAGAGGTATTCTGCCCGCTTATAGTTGCGCTGACCCAGATTCACAGAAATGCATGTCGAGGCACCGACTCCCACAGCAGCGCCAAAAGCACCACTCAGATTCATAAAAGGAAATGTAATGCCAAGACCCGCTATAGCTTCTGGGCCCACCATCTGACCTATCATAGCGCGGTCAATAATGTTATACAGGCTCGATGCTGTCATAGCTACAATTGCCGGAAGAGCATATTGAGCTAGCAATGATCCTACAGGCTTGGTACCTAATTCTAATGTTGACTGTTTGTTGTCCATCAATAAAAATAATGTGCAAAGGTACGAATTTGTAAGAACAATACAAAACAAAATAACGTTTTTTCTCTTTTCACTTTCTTCTTTTCCGTTTTTTTCGTAACTTTGCAGTCAAATTACACTATTACTAACAAAAAAAATATGCGACGACTGATATTTCTACTGACTATCCTGTGCACAACGACGGCTGTTTTTGCTGCTGATGTGGCAGAACGCGTCAAATACAAAGCAGGGATATCATTTATCTACAGGCTTTACCTCACTGACAAAAAAGGAACTCCATATACACTAGACCGGCCTTCACGATACCTATCCAGCCGCTCTATAGACCGCAGGAAACGGCAACATTTATCCATAGACTCCACCGACCTGCCAGTCAACCCTGCCTATATCAAGCAAATAGAACGACGGGGGGCTACCATTTTGGGTAACAGCCGATGGCAGAATACTGTGTTGGTCAGCCTAAACGACAGCAACGGCATACAGCGTTACAGGCAGTTGCCGTTTGTAAGCTCATGCAAATTGGTATGGCAGGCTCCAGACTCTATCACGCCTACTGCCAATCGCCACAAATATCAAGAGGAGTTAGAAGCGCATTTCTATACCGAAGGACAACCTTACGGCAAGTCATACGAGCAGATTAGCACGCTGCAAGGTCACCGACTGCACGACATCGGCATGCAGGGAGAGGGAATGGTGATTGCCATTCTTGACGGAGGTTTTAAGAACGTTGATCGTATTCCCGTCTTTCAGAAGATGGACATCCGAGGATGGCAGGATTTCGTCAAGCCACAATCACCAACACTCTTTGCCGAGACCGACCATGGCACGAAAGTACTTTCGGCAATGGCATCCATGCAACCTTATTACTATATCGGAACAGCTCCTAAGGCCAGCTACTGGCTGCTGAGATCTGAAGACCAGCAGACTGAACAAGAGGTAGAAGAAGACTTCTGGACTATGGCTGCAGAATTTGCCGACTCCGTAGGTTGCGACCTCATCAACTCGTCTTTAGGCTATAATGAATATGACCAGCAAGGTATGTCATATAAACAATGGCAGTTGGACGGACGTACGGCATTTGTGAGCCAGTCAGCCTCCATGCTGGCAAGAAAAGGGATTATTCTCGTCAACTCGGCAGGGAACTCCGGCATGGGGCCATGGAAGAAAATCGGTGTACCTGCCGATGCCGACTGCATTCTTACCGTTGGTGCCATTACAGCTGACGAACCACGTCACATTGCCCCTTTCAGTTCCGTTGGGCCTTCACAGGACGGACGCATTAAACCCGATGTGGTAGCTATCGGCTCTCCCGCTTTCATCATCAATGGACGAGGAGCTATCATGCAAGATATGGGTACCTCATTCTCAACACCTATAATTTGCGGATTGACTGCGTGTCTATGGCAGGCTCTGCCGTTTCTGACCGCCGAAGAAATCATCAATCTTGTCCGACAGTCGGGTGATAACTATAAACACCCCGACAATATTTATGGCTACGGGCTGCCCAACTTCTGGACCGCCTACATGACAGGTAAACTTTTACTAAAAAAGAGGGATGAAAGTAGAAAGAAGTGAACGTAGCTATACACTGAGTGGGCTGAATGCTCTTGTCCGCGAAGCTATTGAGGCGCAACTTCCCGACGAATACTGGGTTGAAGCAGAGTTGTCTGAATGCCGAGAACGAGGGGGGCACTGCTATATGGAGCTGGTGGAAAAGGACGACCGCACCAACACACCCATAGCCCGTGCCTCAGCCAAGTGTTGGCGCCAGACCTGGCAAATGTTACAGCCCGCCTTTGAAAGAACGACTAGTCAGCCTCTGCGAGCGGGGCTAAAAGTCCTGCTACGTGTCTATGCACAATTTCATGAGGCTTATGGTTTCTCGTGGATTGTTACAGACATAGACCCCACCTACACCATTGGCGACATGGCTCGCAAGCGCCAGGAGATTATCCGTCAGCTAAAGGAAGAGGGTGTCTTTGACCTACAACGCGAACTCCACATTCCGATGTTTGCCCAACGTATTGCCGTAATCTCAGCTGCTGGAGCTGCCGGCTATGGCGACTTCGTTCGCCAACTGGAAGACAACGCCTACGGATTGTATTTCAAGGTGACTTTGTTCCCAGCCGTGATGCAAGGTGAACAGGTCGAACAGAGCATTATCAGTGCGTTAGAGCGAATCTATTCGCTGACCTCCGACCCCTCACCTCTCGCTCCGAAATTCGATGTCGTCTGCATCCTGCGTGGTGGTGGAGCAACAGCCGACTTGAGTGGCTTCGACACGTTGGCACTGGCTGAAAACGTGGCACAATTTCCGCTGCCTGTCATTACAGGCATTGGCCACGAACGCGACGAGAGCATTCTCGACATGGTGAGCCATACGCGCGTGAAAACCCCAACAGCTGCTGCCGCCTTGCTGGTAGACCACCTTAAAGGGGTTTTAGAGCGGATAGAACAGGCTGAAACGGCTGTCTCCAACTATATCAGCAACTGCCTGCTGAGGCAGCAACAACGCATCGCACAACTGACTACGCTCATCCCCACCCTTGCCATGAGGATGGTGAGCGAACAGCGCCATAGGGTGGAACTGTTAGCAAACCGCCTTCCCGTAGCCATCGAACGCAGGCTGACCAACCAGAAGCACCGAATGGAAAGCCTCGAGCTGCAATTGAAGGGTTTCGACCCACAGCTGTTGCTCAGTCGTGGATACAGCATCACCCTGCATCAGGGACGGGCAGTAAGAGACCCCAATCAGCTGAAACCTGGCGACGAGATAGAGACACGGGTAGAGAAAGGAGTTATCACATCAGTCATCAAATAAAGCAAACAAGATATGGAAAACCTTAAATACGAGGAAGCGCTGAAGGAACTGGAAACCATCGTCCGTAAGATGGAGGCCAACGAATACGACATTGACCAACTGGCAATACAACTGAAGAAGGCGCAGGAACTGATAAAGTTCTGCAAGGACAAGTTGACCAAAACGGAAGAGGAACTGCAGAAAATTAAGCTTGAGGCATAAAGGCGTTTTTAGCAACATGCCGTTTTGCTACCAGCAACATGCCGTTTTGCTACCAGCAACATGCCGTTTTACTCATAGCAACATGGCATGTCCCTCGCTGAGACATGATTTTTTCTTTGTTAAATAATACTGATTGGTGCAAAAAACAACCCAAAATGTTGCACCTCTGCGCAAAAATTTGTACTTTTGCACACAAAAAGCAACATCAAACGAAAATTAACAATATGAAAAATTTAGACTGGGCTAACCTGTCGTTCGGTTACATGAAGACCGACTACAATGTACGCTGTTACTATCGTG
>CAMNIA010000084.1 GCA_946540105.1 uncultured Prevotella sp.
AGTTGAAAGTTGAGAGTTCAGCATATGCACGACGAATTACGACTAAACAATCAGGTGTGCTTCAGGCTCTATTCTGCAGCGCGGCTGATGATGCAGGCCTACACACCATTTCTGAATGAGCTGGGCATTACTTATCCGCAATACCTAGTGCTAATGGTGCTGTGGGAGAAGGATGCCCTGCCCGTGAACGACATTGCCCACCGCCTGTTGCTGGAGACGAATACCGTCACGCCACTGATTCAGCGCATGGAGAAACAAGGCATCGTAACACGTCAGCGAGGCAAGGAGGACAAGCGACAGCAGATTGTGTCGTTGACTGAGAAAGGACGAGCGTTGGAAGAACAGGCGTACCGTATTATTCCTAAGGGTATGGGCGAACGTCTTGCAGTCTGTCCACTCAGTATGAACGACTTTCAGAAGCTATCCAGCGAACTCGATGACATCATAGGTGCTTTGAAATAAAAACAACATAATTGATAGAATAAGATGATGAGAAAAAAATTTCTATGGGTGTTGACCACCATCCTGACTTACAGTATTACACTGTCAGCGTGCAGCGACAGTGACAACAAAACGACACCAGACTTGACAGTGCTCACGGAGTGGCAGGCTGGAAAGACTGTCTCAGCTGAAGCCGTAGAAGCCTACGGAGGCCTTGATAAGTGCTTTGCCGCAGAGCCTATCCCTGATGGTGTATGGGCAAGAATGCAAGGAAAGACTTATAAAGAGAACCCATACATTGGGCGTGACGACCTGCGCCATATCCGTGCATTGCACTGGGACTATGACAATCAGATGCATGTCGGCGAGATGATATGCAACAAGGAGATTGCTGACCGCTTGGCACGCATCCTGCGTCAGCTCTTCGAAGCGAAGTATCCAATCCAGCGAATGTTGCTGCCCGATGTCTATAACGCTGATGACGAGACGCAAATGCGCGACAACAACTCGTCGTGTTTTTGCTACAGGACCATCGCTGGCTCCGCCAAGCTTTCAAAACATGCCCGTGGACTGGCAGTGGATATCAACACGCTTTATAATCCTTACTACAGAGACATGGCTGACGGCACTCGCTATATCCAGCCTGCTACGGCAGCTGAATACTGTGACCGCACGAAGTCATTTCTCTATAAGATAGACCACAACGATCTCTGCTTCAAGCTCTTCACTGAGGCTGGCTTTGAGTGGGGTGGCGACTGGACAACGTGCAAAGACTTCCAGCATTTTGAACTAATCGAATAAACAAGAGAGATATGAAGATTTTTAAGTATTTCATGGCTGTTGTCACGCTAATGGCGACAACGGCATGTAACGGGAAAGCCTCATCTAACCTCTCGCAAGTTGAGGAACAAGAGACTGAGTCGAGCACTGAACTCCCTCTCTCTGCGGAGGGGAAAGAGGGAAAACTCCTTGTCGTATTTTTCTCCCACGCTGGCGACAACTATGCCGTAGGTAATATCAAGGTGGGTAACACAAAGATTGTTGCCGACTACATCACGGAATTCACAGGTGCCGACCAGTTTGAGATCAAGACATCGAAGTATGACGGCATGGCTTACAAGCCGCTGTGCGACCTTGCCAAAGAGGAACAGCAGAATGGCGAGTTGCCTCCGTTTGAGGGTACGGTGGACATTTCCAAATATGATGTGGTATTCATCGGTGGTCCTGTTTGGTGGGGCACCTATCCGCAGGTGATGTTTACGTTCTTCAAGCAGTACGACCTTTCTGGCAAGACCATCATTCCCTTCACCACGCACGAAGGCTCCGGCTTAGGTCGTTGCGTGAAGGACGTCAAGAAAGCTTATCCGAAGGCTACCGTTACAGAGGGTTTCTCGATGTACGGGCACGATGTCCGCACGGGTAAGGAACGCGTAAAGAAGTGGCTGAAGAAGTTAGGCTATCAGGAAAAGTAAGAGTAAACAGCGCTTAACCCATACCTGCGTGGTATAGGCGAAGTCTTAAACGGAAAACGCCGAGGCATCCTTGCGGATGTCTCGGCGGATTTTTTGTGTTTATTTTGTTTGGCAAAGTAGCATCAGTGTCCGAAACCACCACCAGGACCGCCGCCAGGACCGCCGCCGCTAGTGTTGTAGGAGGACAGCGAGACGTTGCTGCCGCCACTGCACGAAGTATATCCATTCTCGCTCCAGAAAGCGGTGCCGCTGGCGGTCACGCCCGACTTGAGCGATGTGGTGCCTGTGGTGTAAACAACCATCGGCGTACCCATTGAGTTGTTGGAAGGCACCTTAAAGGCGAAAGCTACCGACGAGCTGCCGTTGTAGAGTGCATACCACGCACCCTTGCTGTAGGATGACGCCTGATAAGCAGTGCCGTTACTTACGGAAGCGTTTCGCTCCAGTCCGCCTATGGCCACGACATTACCACCGGTGATGTAAAGCTTCTTGTTGCTCTCGGTGTTGGCATCGAGCCCCACTTCGGCACCTCCTGCAGATACGGCGAAGACGTTGCCGCCCTTGATGTACAGGTTTCCGTTGGCATCAATACCGTCGTTGCCTGAAGCCACCGCCATCACGTTACCACCACTGACGGTGAGGTCCTGAGCCGCATTGATGGCGTCGTCGTACGTGTTGCAGTAGATGTCACCACCCGTTATCTCCAGCGTGTTCTTGCTTTCTATGCCCTCGCCGTTGCGCCCTTTGGTGCTGACAGTAATGGTACCACCGCTGATGACGATACCGCCCGAGTAAGTGTAGCTGTTGCCGCTCTCGGTCTTCACGCCTGCCTTGATGCCCTTCGGTGACGAGTAATAGTCGCTGTCAATCCTGTCGGTATCACCGGTGTAGTTGGTATTCTCCGTTGTACCATTATTATAATACAGTCCGCCGGTTGTCTCCACATTGATGGTGCCATCGGTAATGGTCAGCACACCGTCACACTTCATGCCCTTGCCGCCCGAGCCTGTTGCCTTGAGCGTCAGCGTACCACCGCTGATGGTCATGTTGCCGTCGGCACTCAGTCCGCAGGCAGCCTTCGTCTCCAGGTCGTCAGCATCCCACGTACCATTGCCGGTTGTGGTCACATTGATGGTGCCGCCCGTCACGGTAATGTCGCCCTCGGCCTTGATACCCTTGGCGGCTATGGCAGTGCAGTTGACGGTGAGCGTTCCGCCTTGTATGTACATATTACCACTGTCCTCACCCTCGTGGTCGGTGGTCTCACCAGTTGACCCTACGGTAGCATCTTCTATGTCGCACTGTATGCCGTCGTCCTGCGTACCGCTGATGTTGACGCTGCCGCTCTCCATGAGGAAGAACTGTTCGCAGTTAATGCCGTCGCCCACCGCCTGTGTGATGTTGATGGTGGCGTTCTTGATGCTGATGTATTCGCCCGCCTTGATGCCGTGCTTCACGTTACCCACGATGTTGAGCGTGCCCTTCTGGGCAAACTCGGCGTGACCCTTGATGTAGAGACAGCCCTTCTGCGAACCGCTGGCAGCATCGGTGAGGGTGCTGACCGTTCCCGTAAGGGGCTTCACCTTGATGCGTTTGCTGTTCTGAATGTGTATGGCAGCACCTGAATACACCGGTGTGGCGTTAGTCAGCGTCAGTCCATTCAGTTCGACGGTTGCCTTGTAGGAGCCCGACATATAGAACTCGCCGTCGCTTGATGTTCCGCTCAGCGTGTAAGTGATTTCCTCGGCAAGGTCGCTGCTCTGGGCAATAGAGACGTGCGCCCCGCTCTGTTCGATGGTGAGATACTGCGCTACGTTGCCTGCTACGGTGACGTTAGCTGTCGAGCCGTTAAAGTCTACGCTGACGGTGCCGTCGGTCACGGTCGACTCGTCGGTTGTCATGCTGCTGATATCCGTGAGTGCAAAGGTCTTACCCATGATGGTCACGGAGTTGCCGTCACTGTAAGTCATCTTACCCGTCTGCGTGGCAGGGAACTGGTAGGTCACGCTGCCCGTGCTGACATTCAGCGTCTGCGCCCCTGCTACTATTGTCATCACAAGGGCAGCTATGGTACAAAGTGTCTTCTTCATCTGATGTTCACTTTAAGCGTTCTGTTATTGTTCTTTACGATATATACTCCCTTGGGCAGCGCTGCACCCTGCGGCATCTGTCTGCCCTGCATGTCGTAGATGACGGTATTGTCGTCGGTAACGAGCTGGTTGACGTTTATCTGACTGATGCCCGTCGTGCCGTCGGTCGAGAACTCCATACTTGTCAGCTCCGACAGTGCGATGGTTGCTACCGTCTCGTTGCCGCTGGTTGCCACCAGGTTGTTGCCGGCAAACGCAATCGTGAGGTTTGTAGCTGTCACGGCCTGCGTGGTACCGTCGCTGAGGGTGAATACCATGTACTGGTAGTCACCGGCCCGCATCGACAGACTGCTGACGATGCAGAGCATAGCTAAAAGGATTGTCTTCTTCATATTATTCACGTTTTTTACTGTTGGTATTCGTTGTTGATGGCTTGTTCAGGATATGCCATTATTCTTGCTGCAAAGATATAAAAAAACGGGTATCCGCCAAAACTTATTCAGCGAACACCCCGTTTCGTTCAGCGAATCCCGCTTCCTTTCTACCGTCTTCCTCATTCTTTTTTGCTATACACCCCTGCCCTACTTCTGAATAAAACCCAAGTTTTAGGTATTGCGAACGTGCGACAGATGCTGTACCTTTGCACCCGAGAGAAAACCATTGAAACCATTTAACCACATAATAACAAACAACAATGAAGAAAACAGTAGTAATCTACGGCTCCTCGACGGGAACGTGCGAGGGCATTGCTGAGAAAATTGGTGCCAAACTGGGTGCCGAAGTGTTGAACGTACAAGACCTGACGGCTGATGTCGTTGCCGCCAACGACAACCTGATATTGGGAACATCGACATGGGGTGCCGGCGAGTTACAGGACGACTGGTATGACGGACTCAAGGTGTTGCAGGGTGCTGACCTCACGGGTAAGACCATCGCTCTCTTCGGTTGTGGCGACAGCGAGTCGTACGGCGATACCTTCGTCGGAGGCATCGGCGAACTGTACGATGGCATCAAGGACAGCGGAGCTCATTTCGTGGGTAGCGTCAGCACCGACGGCTACACCTTCGATGACTCGTCAGCCATCATCAACGGACAATTCATCGGACTGCCGCTTGACGATGTCAATGAAGATGACAAGACCGACAGCCGCATTGACGCATGGATTGCAGCTATCTCGCCTAACCTTTAATCCCACCACTTAAAACCACAAAGACATGATGCAGCACAAGACTACTTCAGCCACTCCCATAGACCTGAAGGTACTGATGAACCACATCTACGAATTTCGCAAAGGCGTACGACAGATGGTGCTCTTCACCTGTCACAAGCGCTACGAGGCTTTTGCCATACAGCGTCTTGAGCACATGGGAATACCCTATCTCATACAGCCGGCTGGTCGTCAGAACCTGAACCTCTACTTCGGACGCGAAGAGTGTCTTGATGCCATACGCCTTATTGTCAACCGTCCGCTCAACGAGCTCACACCCGAAGAAGACTTCATCCTGGGAGCCGTCTTGGGTTACGACATCTGTGCCCAGTGCCAGCGCTTCTGCAAGCGGAAGGAAAAATGCAGCAAGGTGAGCTAAGAAATTGTCATCTCGGGTTACCTTGCTGCTTTACTCGTCACTTCTTCACGCTTCACTCTTGCTATGCAGGTCGCGGTTCTTGCTTCTGATGCGATAGACGAACACGGCGAGGATAATCAGCACCATTT
>CAMNIA010000085.1 GCA_946540105.1 uncultured Prevotella sp.
CTTGGGTGTAACTTTAGGTGTAACGACCGGTTTAGGAACGATGCTCAGGTTCGGGATGACCGGTTTGGGAGCAGGCACCAGCGAGGGCTGCTCAGGGATGGGTGACACCGGCTTAGGCTGTGGTTCAGGAGCAGGAGGCGTGACGGTCTCTTTGATGACGATAGGTTTCGACTCAACAGGCTTCTCCTGTTCTTTCTCGTCAAGAATGACAGGCGGAACCTCTTCGTCCTTGGGCTTAGGTTTGGCAGGACTGGGTGTAAACCACTTCCACGCTTTTTCCATAAACTCCGCATACTCGGCATTGGCTTCATCGCGGAACGTTTCATACTCACGGAAAGCCCGTTTGCGGAATGACTCAAACTCCTCCTCAAAGGTATTTTCGTCTTCTGTCGAGATAGAGTCGCGTGTAACGGTAGCAGGTCTGCTGGAACGTTTTTGTGCCAGATTTGACGTGCTGCTGTTGTTCTTGTTGACATAGTCTACAAACTGCTTGGTAAGTTGTTTGGTAGACTTGCCCTTGCCTTTCTGATTCGTATTCTGGGCAACGGCAGGCATGCAGACGAATGTCAGTACCAGAACCAAAAGGATGGAAAGAAGTTTTTTCATATAGTTCATTTTTCGGTTATCATATTTTTAGCTTTAGTATAGAAATCGCTGGCCATCGTCAAGAAAGCCATTGCAGACATCGCGTATCCCAGTCCTATGTCGAAATTGAACTGGAAGAAGATGATGAACGAGATGTACATAAGGAATATCATCCAGAACATCAGCAGCTGGGTCTTGACGAAGACGAGTGACAGGAAGTTGCGCCAATACTTGTTGCGTCTGGTTTCAGCATACTTTACAAAGCGGTTCAGCAGTATTTGTGTCAGCAGCACTGTAAGGAATGATACCAGCACTGCCAGCGAGGTGGGGAAAGTCTCCACTTCCATACGGTTCTGCAGCGTCTGAGCGGCATACGCCAGCAGTTCTACTCCTGCCATCTTTCCCATTGGTGTGAAGTGCATGTCATACTCGTCGGTCATCGTACCCAGCAGCACGATTCTACCCTTTATCTTCTCACCATACTGACTGATGGAGTCAGGCGGAATTATCGTAAAATTCGTTGGTGTGAAGTTGATGCGCAGGTCTTTGTCTTTTAGCGGCAGAGGCTGTTCGGTGGTATGGTTGACGACTTTGGCGATGAAGGATGGCTGGAGGTCGCCATTGAACTTTCGTCCCAGGCTGACCACACGTGCCATACTGCCATAAAGCGAATACTGCATGTTGGTGAAACCCTGTTCCGCCTCCAGCGGTTCGGCAAAGAACGATCTGACAGCTACGGTATAGCCTTTTTCATCGTCAACGTAATCCAGATATTTGCACGAGAATACGATGTTGTCGTAGGTCGCAGCGACGCTCCATATCAGCGAGTCGCCTTGCGGGTTCTCAGGTTTCAATCCTTCAAACACGCAGTCGACACCGATGACTTTGGGTTGTTGTTCCTCAATCTGCTGAAGGGCTGTTGCTATCTCCGTACGGTCTTGCAGCGGTGTCAAGTCTACTATCACGATGTCGTCGTTGGGCTCATAGTCGCTGGCTTCTTGCAGAATTTGATAATAGACGTCAGTAAAGTTAAAGTCCGAGATAGCTTTTGAAAGGGGGTTGAGGAAGGAGACATTTAGGGCAATAAGTGCCATAAATGATATCAGCAAAAACGAAAGTATCGTAATGACGATGTTTTTTGACAGCTCCTTCATAACCCGATGTGGTGTGCTTGATTTACTTCTTCAGATTGATATCAAAAGGCTGAGGTGCCATTTTGGGGTCCTGCTTTCTGCATTTGGCCATCCACTTATGGAATGCTTCTACACCAAGCTGGCGTGGAAGTCCTGCCGTCACCTGGCTGTCGACAGCTTTTGTAAACTCGTTGGGTGAGAAGATGACATAAATCTGGTTGAACTCGTAAGCGCGCTCGCACGTCATGTACAGATGGTCTACGAGAGAGCGTTCCTGCGGGTCGGCATCTTTCTCACTGAAGAACACGTATCGCTGGTTGGCTCGCACGGGGTATATTCCCGTCTCTTGGTTTTGATAGGGCAACAGACAGAAGGCGTTGGTGTCGTCGACAAGGTAGATAGCGACGTAGCCTGCTACCGGCGAGATGAACGAGACGAACAGGTCGTCGCCGTTGCGGAAATCCCTGCTTTCAAACTTGTCTTCGGTTCCGTTTTTCAGTACACGCGCCTTGTATTCTATCTTGGCAGCGATGATTTCTCTGATGCGGCCTTTTACGCGCACTTTGATGACCGGCATGTTATCTTGGTATGAGATGTCGTATTCAGGCTCTTTGATGGTTTCAATCCATTCGCCTTTTGCCTCAGAGCCTCCCACACTCATGAAGTCGACATTCGAGCGGTCGCCCGAGTTCTCCATACGTGTAACGTTCGTTTCCGACACCACTGTACCGAACTCGTCGGCGATGGCCTGCACTTTTGCGCGTTCAAGTGCTGTACGTTTAGCCTGTTCCAGCGACTGTGTCTCAGGTGCAATATAGGTATATTCGGCTACCACCGTCTTCTCTTTTTGCGAGAAGGCGGCAGTAGCGATAAAGATGCATATAAAAAGGAATAACTGTCGCATTACCAGCCTAACTTTTCATCCAGTTTCTTGCCCAGTTCCTCGTTGTCCTTCTTCAACTGGTCTCGAACGGCAGCCTTTGCTGACTCCTGAACCTGCTTAGAGTTGTAGAACACCATTACGCGTACCTCTTTAGTCTTGTTAGGCAGGTCGCGATAGACCTCGATGAAGGGGCGTACGTTGGTGAGCTTCTGCGAGATGATGGAACGTGACTCCGTGACGGTCTTGGTGATAGAGGCTGCTTCGTCGGCAGTCAGCTGGTCGTTAGAGACGGAGTTCTTAACCATTTCCGTCATGTTGCTCTCAATCTGGTTGGCAATGAGGTTCTTAGCCAGTTCCATAGCCTGACGCTTAGCAGCATCGTAGGTCTGTCCGGGACTTGTAGCATCACCCCAAATGAACATCAGTTCGCCAGTTTCGGGGTCTTCCATAGCCTGTCGAGTGAACGAACGCTCGTATTGCTTCTCCAGAGGCAGCGTACCCGGGGCAGCCTTCCATCCGTCCTTAGCGTCTTTCTTTGCAGCCTTGCGGGCATCCTTTGAGGCTTTTTCCTTCATTTCCGCCTTAGCGGCTTGTTTCATCTCTTTGAACGACTGTGCGTTGCTAACCATTGTTCCTGCTAAGAAGCAGAAAACAATACACATCAATGTTTTTTTCATTTTCTTCGTAGTTTTATTGATTAGTAATAAAATTGTCGCATGTGAATGCTTATTTCGCGGCAAAGATATACAATTATTTTTAAAAACAAAAATAAAATACGAAATATTTTGTAGATTGACGCGCTATTTGTATCTTTGCAGCATGCAAAACAAAGTATTACTCATCTATACAGGCGGAACCATCGGCATGAATCGCAATCCGCAGACGGGAGCGTTGGAGCCTTTCGATTTTGAGCATTTGCTACAGAACGTTCCTGAGCTGGGGCAGTTTGACACGAATATTGCTACCTATCAGTTTGTTCCGCCGATAGACTCCAGCGATATGACGCCGCGTTTATGGACCGATTTGAGTCACGTCATTGCCGACCGTTATGATGAATTCGACGGTTTTGTCGTACTTCATGGTACCGACACGATGGCGTACACCGCCTCTGCCCTCTCCTACATGCTTGAGAACTTGACGAAACCAGTTATCTTTACAGGTTCACAGCTGCCCATAGGACAGCTGCGTACTGACGGGAAGGAGAATCTCATCACGTCGATAGAGATTGCTTCCGCAAAGGATGATAAGGGGCGCGCTATGGTGCCTGAGGTTGGTATTTACTTTGGCGGACATCTCTTGCGTGGCAACCGTACGACCAAGCAGAGTGCCGATGAATTCAATGCTTTTGAAACGTTCAACTATCCGCATCTGGTTGATGCTGGCGTCAACATCGTCTATCACCAGGAGCGGATGCTGACACCCGACTGGCAGCAGCCAATGAAGCCTCACTTCCGGTTAGACAACAACGTCATCATCTTCTCGTTGTTCCCTGGAGTACGTGAAGACTTGATTCGTCACATCATCCATACTCCCAACCTGCGCGCTATCGTGATGCGGACGTTTGGTTCGGGCAATGCGCCGCAGAGTCCCTGGCTGCTGAAGGCTTTGAAGGAAGGCACCCAGAACGGGAAGGTCATTGTCAACATCAGTCAGTGTATGCAGGGCAAGGTCGAAATGGGACGCTACGATACCGGTTTCCATTTGCAGGAGGCTGGTGTTGTCAGCGGTTACGACTCCACGGTTGAGAGTGCCGTTACCAAGCTGATGTTTCTGCAGTCCCATTACGACGACCCCGAAAAGGTGCGTGCGCTGATGAATCAGAGCATTCGCGGTGAAATTACCCTTTAGCCTTACCTCTTACTTCTCACCTCTTACTTCACCACAACTGCCAACGGCTGTTTCAGCGCTTTCTTGAAGTTGTCGATGCGCAGCTGCCACTCGTCTTGTGTGCGGCAGTCAAACTTGCTCCACGCTGAACCCCAGTAGTAAGTCAGTTTCTCGTTCGGATGCACGTTGCGTTTGATGCAGAGTGCATGTCCATAGATGCCGTTCTGATGTCCGTCATTCTCTACGACACATGTCTCAGAAGCTCCAGCGGGGAAGATGACTCCGACGTAGATCTGGAAGTTCTGTCCCTGTGGGTTGTCGGTGGGGTCGGCATACTGTACGAAGTCATTGCCGATGACGGTGCTCTGAGTGTCTTCGTTGTGGATGACGACTCCTGATGCGACGTCAATATTTTTCTTTGCACCCTCGTACCATACGGTCTGGCGGTTGAAGTTCGAGCCTTTGTCGAGCGACAGCAGGCGATGTTCGGTGATTTTCTGTCCCTTATAGTCAGTTGGGTGATATACCAGACTGACGGTGAAGCGCAACGGTCCGTTGTCCAGAATTTTATAGTCTTTGTAGCAATAAGGGAAGATGATGTTTCTGCCGTCCATCAGCGCCGGAGCACCGCAACCCAGCGAGGGTCCTACCTTGTAGCAGTCCAGTCCGTAGCCGTGGTCGAAGTGATAAGTCGTAGCCTCTTCCATCGCCAGCGCTTCTTCCGTCTTGCCTTCCTTTTTCAGCTTCTCGATGGCGGGATGGTTGTCCAGCTCCACTTTGTAGCGTTTCTCCACCTCCAGGTCGGGTGTGTTCTTCACCCAGACGTCGTTGCCGAAGGCACGCTCCTTGTTGCGTTGCAGGGCAGGACCGTACAGACGATAGGCACCGCGGTCGTTTTCCCATGCGATGTCATCGACACGCTCTGGGTACTGACGTCCGCAGACAAATGTCTTCACGTCACGTGGCTGTCCTTTCACGATGCTAAACGTAGCGGTTCCGTGCGGACGCACGCTGGCATCGATAAGTATCTTGCCGTCGTGGGTAATCTGGTAAATCACCTCCTGCCGAACGGCGTTGATTACTCGGAAGTTACGTCCAGGCTGCACGCCCAGTTTCTTGTAGACGGTCTGGGCGTCAATCTCTACCAATTCCTGTCGCTGCTGTGGGGTGTTGTTTTTCACCTCTACAGTCACCTGCTGCGCACCTGCCGTAACAGCCATCAGTGCCAGCACAAAACTTAATACTGTTTTCTTCATTGCTTCTCTCTTTATTTTTTA
>CAMNIA010000086.1 GCA_946540105.1 uncultured Prevotella sp.
GACAGTTCATGGGTTTCAGCATGTACTCCTCGTCTTCCTCGGGGGTATGGATGGGTTGGAAGGAGTCTTTGCCGTAATGGGCATAGTGACCCGAAGTGACGTAGAGGTTCTTGGAACCGATATGCGGCGTGATAACCTCCTGATAGCCGAAGCGCTTCTGAACCTTGCGCAGATGGTCCTGCAGGCGCAGACGCAACTCGGTGCCCTTGGGCAACCAGATGGGCAGTCCCTTACCTACCTTGTCGGAGAACATGAAGAGCTCCATCTCCTTACCTATCTTTCTATGGTCGCGCTTCTTGGCTTCCTCAAGCATCTGGAGATACTCATCGAGCATCTTCTTCTTGGGGAACGAGATGCCGTAGAGACGCTGCATCTGCTCGCGACTGGCATCACCACGCCAGAAGGCACCGGCAACGCTGGTGAGCTTGACAGCCTTTATCTCGCCTGTATCTACGAGGTGAGGACCGCGGCACAAGTCGGTGAAGTTTCCTTGCGTATATGTGCTGATGGTACCGTCTTCCAAGTCTTGCTCAATGTGTTCGCACTTATAGGTCTGACCGGCAGCCGCGAACTGCTTCAAAGCATCGGCTTTTGCCACCTCGTGACGAACCACAGGCTCCTTCTTGCCTGCCAACTCTTTCATCTTTGCCTCAATCTTGGGGAAGTCACTCTCCTTGATCATCTCGCCATCCTTCAGCAGCACGTCATAGAAGAAGCCATTCTCGACAGCAGGTCCGAAACCGAACTGAATGCCAGGATACAGCTCCTGCAACGCCTCTGCCAGCAAGTGGGCAGACGTATGCCAGAAGGTGTGCTTGCCCTGCTCGTCATCGAACTTATAAAGCGCAATGGTAGCATCGGCGGTGATAGGACGATTGAGTTCTACGGTCTCGCCGTTTACACCGCAGCTTACAACGCTGCGTGCGAGAGCCGGCGAGATGCTCTCGGCAATCTGATAGCCAGTAACGCCCTGCTCATACGAGCGAACAGATCCGTCTGGAAAAGTAATGTTGATCATATCTACGATATATGTTTGAGTTTAAAACGTGTGCAAAGGTACAAAATAATTGATAATTGACCATTGATAATTGCCTGTTTTTTTATTCTAGTTCTACGATTTCTTCCTGAAAGGTGCCGTCCTTACCGATAACATAGCGGCGGGTGTCGCCAAGCAGGGGCAGCGTGGTGCCGTTCTTGACGAAACAGGACTGGATGGTGACGGCATAGTGGCTGTCGATGTAATACTCGTTATACGACACGCCCAAGTCGTCGCCCCGTTCAGCCAGACGGTATTCGTAGATGCACAGCTCGTCAACAGGCTGGTACTGCTTGTCAAGGGTGACGAGCGAGATGATGGGAGGTATGGAGTCGGTACCCTCAGCCAGCATGAAGACGCCATATCCGTGCGTACGAGGCAGCGCCGTCATGCGCAGCGGCGTATCAACAGGGTAACCCAACAGCGACGTCACCTGCGGCGGTACCTTCGAGAAGTGTGACAGCCGAGTGAGATTGCCGCCTGCTGACCTGACGGGCAACGGGCAGAGACTCAGCGTGTCAAAAAACTGCTCGACAGGGTCATCGTAGACGCCTGCCTGCTGCTTCATCGTCTTGAGTTGTTCGGCCTTGCGGATGCTGTCTATCTGCATCTCGTAATAGGCGACATCTTTCTTCTTGCCGCCACACGCCAGCAAGCACACGGATAGCGTGAGGAGAAGAAGGAATATGGGTATTCGGCTCATAGACATCATCACAACTGAGGCAAATGGAACTGATAGTTCTGCTCGAACACTTCCTGAACGGTGTTAATCTCCAGGAACTTGGTGGCTCCGCCGGCAGCAATATTACCACTCATATACGCTATCTTGTCGTCTAACTCGACATAACCCTTCTGTCGCAACATGCGGACGGCAGCCAGGAAGAGACGCTCAGGGCTGATGTGGTCTTTCTGATAAACGGGAATGACACCATACGACAGGTTGAGCAGACGTTGCAACTTCTCGTCATAACAGATAGCCAGAACGGGATGAGGACCACGGAAGGCTGCCAAGGAACGCGCCGTAGAGCCTGTCTTAGAGTCGGTGATGATACCTTTTACACCCAGCTTCTCGGTAGCTTCTATAGCAGAGTGTGCCATAAACTCACGAATGTCACAACCGTCAGGCAGGGGTATCTCTATGTTGCCGCGCAGACGGTCGCGCTCTGCCTGCTCAGCTATTGCCGACATGGTCTTGACAGCCTCAATGGGATATTTGCCGCTGGCTGTCTCGCCGGAGAGCATCAGGGCGTCGGTACATGAATAGACGGCATTGGCGATGTCGGTAACTTCGGCACGCGTAGGACGCGGATTGTTGATCATCGTGTGTAACATCTGGGTAGCTACGATGACGGGCTTCTTCTTCTGGATACACTTGTGGATAAGACGGCGCTGAATACCTGGTATCTGCTCAATGGGTACCTCAATACCCAGGTCGCCACGGGCTATCATAATGCCATAAGAGGCATCGATAATCTCGTCGATATTGTCGACACCCTCCTGATTCTCAATCTTCGAGATAATCTTAATGTTCGAATGATGGGCATCCAGAATTTCCTGTACCGCATGGACATCGGCTGCCGAACGCACGAAGCTATGGGCAATGAAGTCTATGTCCTGACTGATAGCTAGCAGGATGTTCTTACGGTCCTTTTCCGTCAGTGCGGGCAAGTCAATATGTCGCCCAGGAACGTTGACGCTCTTGTGAGCGCCCAGCACGCCGTCGTTGGTGACCTGCGCCATCACTTGAGGACCGTTAATGCCAATGACGACCATATCGAGCGCACCGTCGTCGAAGAGTACGTGGTCGCCCTCCTGCACATCGGCGGCAAAGTTCTCGTACGTCAGGTTCACAATGTCGTGACTGCTATCCATTTCAGGGCGTCCGAAGAGTTTGACGACATCGCCAGTCTTGAAGACTATCGGCTCGGCACAACCCGTTGTGCGAACCTCAGGACCCTTGGTGTCAATGAGGATGCCTATATGGCTGCTCACCTCGCGCACGTTCCTTATTATATTTATTATACCCTCCTCAGAAGCATGGGCGGTATTCATTCTAACAACATTCACGCCGGCGTTGAAAAGGTTTCTGATGAATTCCACATCACAGCGGCGATCGCTTACGGAAGCTACTATCTTAGTCTGTTTCATGTTACAAAATGATTAAATCATGGTGCAAAGTTAGTAAAAATAAACTTTTTTATAAAAAAAATGCCCCAAAAATTTCCATATCCCGTTGAAAAACAGTATCTTTGCAACCCGAAATCAAAATATTAAAGAAATTACCAAGTAATTATAGAGATGACAAAAGCAGATATTATCAATAAAATCGTTGAAGATACAGGTCTTCCCAAAAAGGATGTTGCCGCTACGGTGGAAGCATTTATGGTTGAGATTCGCAACTGCATGGCTGTACAGAAAGAGAACGTATATCTGCGTGGCTTTGGAACGTTCACAGTGAAGCGTCGTGCACAGAAGACAGCCCGTAACATTTCCAAGAATACCACAATGGTTATCGAGGCTCACGACATTCCTGCCTTCAAGCCCTGCAAGAGCTTTGTTGAGAAGATGAAATAAACAAATACAAATAAATCAATATTCAAATTCAATTATTCTAATTATGCCAAACGGAAAGAAGAAGAAGGGCCACAAGATGGCAACACACAAGCGTAAGAAGAGACTGCGCAAGAATCGTCATAAGAGCAAGTAAGCTCAGGCGATAACGGAAAAAATGGAAGGAGTGTATCGGAGACCCCACGGGTCGACGATGCACTCCTTACCTTTAAGAGTTAAACAAGCAAAGAGTTAAGATGACAAGTGAAGTAATTATCGACGTACAGCCGAAAGAGATTAGCATTGCCCTGCTCGAAGATAAAAACTTGGTGGAATACCAAAACGAAAAACGAGAAGAGGCTAACTACTCAGTAGGCAACATCTATCTGGGACACGTGCGCAAGCTCATGCCCGGACTGAACGCCTGCTTCGTGGAAGTGGGCTCTGAGCGCGATGCCTTCCTGCACTATCTTGACCTCGGCACTCAATTTAGTTCTTACGAAAAGTACCTTAAACAGGTACAAAGCGACAAGAAAAAGCTTTATCCCATCAGCAAGGCACAACGGTTGCCTGACCTGCCTAAGGAAGGCAGCGTACAGACGTCACTCAAGCAAGGACAGCAAATCTTGGTACAGGTGGTAAAAGAACCCATCAACACGAAGGGACCCAGACTGACCTGCGAACTCAGCTTTGCCGGACGCTACATGGTGCTGATGCCTTTTGGCGATAAAGTCTCGGTTTCATCAAAAATCAAAAAAAGCGAGGAAAGGGCACGACTGAAGCAACTCGTACAGAGCATTCGCCCAAAAAACTTCGGCATCATTGTACGTACATCGGCTGAAGGAAAACGCGTGGCAGAGCTGGACATGGAGTTGAAAACCCTTATGAAACGCTGGGAAGACACCATCACCAAAGCACAGAAGGCTAGCAAGACGCCACAGCTGTGCTTTGAAGAGACAGGACGCGCCGTAGCCTTACTACGCGATGTCTTCGATGCTTCAACCTACGACGGCATTCACGTCAACGATGAAGCTATCTTCCACCAGGTACAAGACTACGTGGGACTGATAGCTCCGGAAAAGAAGGGAATCGTCAAACTGTATCAAGGTAATGTTCCCATCTTTGACAATTTCAGCGTTACTAAACAACTCAAGTCGAGCTTCGGACGAACGGTAAACTACAAGCGTGGTGCCTACCTTATCATTCAGCAGACAGAAGCCATGCATGTCGTCGACGTCAACTCGGGTAATCGCACCCGAGCAGAAAACGGACAAGAGCAGAACGCACTGGAAGTGAACCTCGGAGCCGCCGACGAACTGGCTCGGCAACTGCGACTGCGCGACATGGGAGGCATCATCGTTGTCGACTTCATTGACATGAACCTCGCCGAAGACCGTCAGATGCTTTATGAGCGCATGTGCAAGAACATGCAAAAAGACAGAGCCCGCCACAACATCCTACCGCTCAGCAAGTTCGGACTGATGCAGATAACACGCCAACGTGTCCGACCGGCTATGGATGTAAACGTTGAAGAAACCTGCCCTACCTGCTTCGGAAAGGGAAAAATCAAGTCGTCAATCCTGTTTACCGACCAGTTGGAGAGCAAAATTGACCGCCTCGTCAACAAAATAGGCATTCGCAAATTCTACCTGCACGTACATCCGTATGTCGCCGCCTATATCAATCAGGGATTCCTGTCGATGAAAAGGCAATGGCAACTGAAATACGGCATGGGGGTACGCATCGTACCATCACAGAAACTGGCTTTCTTGCAGTACGAGTTCTACGACCAAGACCGACAGTTTATAGACATGCAGGAGGAGATAGAATCAAATTCCTAACAAAGACAAAGCCGCTGAGAACATCAGCGGCTTTACTTTAACTTCGTGATTCCGTCGGGATTCGAACCCGAGACCCACAGCTTAGAAGGCTGTTGCT
>CAMNIA010000087.1 GCA_946540105.1 uncultured Prevotella sp.
TTTCCTGCACACTTACGGTCTGACCCCACAGGTTCTTACGACCACGGGCAGCCCACTCGTCAACGTGCTCAGCCATAGGTGAGCTCGGGGTGATGGGGTAGATAGCAGCTACCTCCGAGAACATGTAACTCACGTGAGCCGCAGCCTCGTTACCATCACAGGTGATAAATTTCTTTTCTTTAGCCATTTGTTTAGAATAGATTAAAAAATGATGTTATTTCTCAAATTATTAGTAGCTTATTTAAAATCCGTGCAAAGGTACGAAGAAAATCCCGAAACGCAAAGCAGAGATTGCAAAATCTTGCTAAAAAGGGTTGTTTTTCCGTTGTCTAAATAGTAAAAGACGCTTTTCATGGAGCTCTTTGTCATCAATTTTTTTCTGTTGCCCTGATGTTTTGTCGCTAATAGAGGAAACCGAGTAACCAAAGGGGGATTTGGTTCTCCTTTCCTATTTCTGTATTATAGCGGGCATAGATGGTGTCAGGTGATATCTTTATTTTCTTTGAGGCTGTTGCGTCACAAATACGGAATTTCAATTTCTTGTCGACTGTGAAGAAACTGTCGCGCCCTTGCTGGTTGACCTGATGATCTTTCCACAGGGCATTGACAAAGAAAGTCTCCATCGCCGTCTGCTTGTCAACGTGGATAGGGTAGATGGCATAAAGCAGATTGGAGTTATGCAGCATGACCTTTGATGGTTTCTTTGGAAACTCCTCGCCAACGGGGTAGATGATGTTCAATAAACGGGCATCCGCCAGATATTTGATGTAGTTCATCACCGTAGCACGGCTGGTCTTAATGTCGTGAGCCAGTTTTGAGATGTTCGGAGCTTTAGGGCCTTCCTCTGCCAACTGGTAAAATAGTTTTTTGATTTTTGTCAGGTATTTCAGCTCTATCTGTTTTATGAGCAAGATGTCGACTTCGGTCATCATATTCATGGTCTTCAGCAGATTCTCCGAATAGTTGCGGTGTTCCTTGAAAAAGGGGTAGAAGCCATGATGAATGTAATCCTGAAAGTACCGGTTGGGTGAGGCGTAAGGCAGAATTTGCTTGATGATGTGTTCGTGGTCTTGCAGGATTTCGTCCAACGAGTATGCGTGGAAATTATTTTCCGTCATGAGGTTTAAGAATTCACGAAAAGAGAAGCCGCGCAGGTTGTACGATTTTACTATACCGTTCAGTTCCGGATTTTCTTCTTTCAGCCGCATCACGCTGGAGCCGGTAAAGACAATCTTCAGATAGGGGTAGAGGTCGTAGCACTTGCGCAGCTGCGCACTCCAGTCGGGCTGTTTGAATACCTGGTCAATCAACAGAACGCGTCCGCCATTGTGACAAAACTCACCAGCAAAGTCGGAAATGCCGCGCCCCTGGAAGTAGAAGTTGTTCATGTTGACATACAGGCACTGCCGGTCGTTCAGTTCGAAACGTTCCTTGGCGTATTGTAACAGGAAGGTGGTTTTTCCTACGCCGCGCGTGCCTTTAATTCCAATCATGCGATCAGACCAGTCAATTTCATCCATCAACAACCGGCGGACGGGGGCGTTGACGTGTTCTACCAAATAGCGGTGTGTACGGAAAAAAGCTTCCATGTTGTGATGGTATTGGTAATTGCAGGCACAAAGGTACAATAATTTTTGTAAATTACAATGAAGAGAATGTAAAAATCTCATTCTTTTTTATTATTTTTGCACCGGCAAAACAAATAACAGGCCGAAACACGTTAAATAATGTCTAACTTGATAACCGTCGATAACTGTAAACACGAGTGACTCTGCACGTCTTTAATCCCGAACATGATATCGCATTGGCAGCTAATCTGTCAAACTTCACCGCTCCGCGTGCCGGAAGGCAGTTGCGTCACGATTTGGCGAACTTACCTGAACTTTGGGCGTCCGATGGTGACTTGATATTGACGGATGACGTGGTGACTTTATCAGAAGTCGACAACGTAGAGCCTTGGGGTTGGGATCGTGCGCTTTGCGCAGAGTTGAAGCGTCGAGGTGTTTCTCCGGAAGTGTTGCCTAACGACAAACAGCTACAGCGTATTCGTGAACTGTCTCATCGCAGGACCGCTGCACAGTTGTTGCAGTCGTTGCTTGTCGACGGAACGGTCGGCGAGGTGGTGGAGTGTCATACTATTGACGAAGTATTGACGTTTCTTCAGACGCACACTCGTGTTGTATTGAAAGCTCCTTGGTCCTCGAGTGGGCGCGGCGTACGCTTCGTCTCACAACAGGAAGGCCGTTTGATGCTTGAGGGTGCAACGCCTCCCGTCCTGCAATGGGCAATGAATGTTCAGAAAGCTCAGGGCAGTCTGATGGCAGAGCCGTATTATGACAAAGTCGAGGACTTGGCGATGGAGTTCTATGCCGATAAATCAGGGAACATTGCTTATCGTGGACTTTCACTTTTTCAAACCTCCAGCGGGGCTTATACGGGTAATTTGCTGACAACAGAAAGTAGTAAAGAAGAATTTGTAAATACCTATATCCCAGTGAGTTTGCTAAATGTCATTCGTCAAAAGGTTCAAGAGAATTTGCTGCTGGAAGACTATCAAGGTCCCTTTGGCATTGACATGATGATTGTCAGGTCAGAAGCCGACAAGTATTTGCTTCATCCGTGTGTGGAGCTAAATCTGCGTAGAACGATGGGGCATGTTGCTTTGGCACTTCACAAAAAGTTGAATCCAGAGGGTCGGAGCGATTTCCGAAAAGTAATGCGAATAGTTTATAATGGACAAAAATATGAATTAAAAATTGAATGATTATGAAAAAGTTATTTAGCTTTTTTGTGGTTTTATTGCCGTTGGCGGCAATGGCTCAGTACAAATCTCAGGTGTGGAGTCCGGATAATGGGAATGGAACTTTCACCAATCCCGTCATCAATGCCGACTACAGCGACCCTGATGTCTGTGTCGGTCCTTCTGGCGAGGACTACTACATGACAGCTTCCAGTTTTCAATGTACGCCAGGACTTCCTATTCTGCACAGCCGTGACTTGGTGAACTGGGAGATAGTGGGCTATGCCCTCAATAACCTGTATGAAGGCGACTGCAAACTGACAGCGCATTTCAATACGCCGCAGCATGGCAATGGCGTGTGGGCTCCCAGCATTCGTTATCATGAGGGTCAGTACTATATTTATTGGGGCGATCCCGATTTTGGTGTCTATATGGTGAAGACCAAAAACGGCGACCCTGCAGGAGAGTGGGAAGCCCCTTACTGCGTCATCCGAGGAAAGGGGTATATCGACACCACACCGCTGTGGGATGAAGACGGACGTTGTTACCTTGTCAACGGATGGGCAAACAGCCGTTCTAAGTTCGCGTCGGTGCTGACAGTCCGCGAGATGTCTGCCGATGGCAAGAAAGCTATTGGTCAACCCGTTATTGTCTTTGACGGTAATGGTACAGAGAACCGTACGTGTGAGGGTCCGAAGTTCTACAAGCGCGATGGCTGGTACTGGATTATGTGTCCTGCCGGAGGTGTTCCTGAAGGTTTCCAGCTGGCGATGCGTTCCAAGTCGCCCTACGGTCCTTATGAGCATAAGATAGTGCTACAACAAGGCAAGACCAACATCAACGGACCTCATCAGGGCGCATGGATACATACAAAGTACAACGAGGATTGGTTCTTGCATTTTCAGGACAAGGAGGCTTATGGTCGTGTGTTACACTTGAACCCTGTTGATTGGTCCACCGGATGGCCTGTTATGGGAAAGAACGGTGAACCCGTTTCCACCTATAAGAAACCTCAGAGCAGCAGCAGTGTTATCGTCAATCCCGAGGAGAGCGATGAGTTCAATTCTCCTGTCATCGGCAAACAATGGCAGTGGCACGCCAATTACGACGAGAAGTTTGGCGTTCCTACCGCTTTTGGCACCATGCGCATCTATACCTATAAGTTGTCAGAAGGGTGGAAGAATTTCTGGGAGGTTCCCAACCTGTTGCTTCAGAAGACGCCCGCCGACGAGTTCACCGTTACCACCAAGATGCGTTTCACCTCGAAGGCTGATGGTCAGATGGGCGGTCTTATCATGATGGGACATAATTACCAGGCACTGGTTGTCAAGCGGGTAGGGAAGGAGTTCCAGTTGTTGCTCATTACTTGTAAGAATGCAGATAAAGGTACAGCCCCTCAGGAGGAATTGATAGCAACGTTGAAGCCTACCGCAGAAGATAAGATAGACTATAAGCCCGGTATTCATGAAGACATCTATCTGCGCTTGAAGGTGGAGCTTCCTGAAAAGAATACCCTGAAGAACCAGAAAGGCTTTGTAGGCAAGCCTCAGGTGCGCTTTGCCTATAGCCATGATGGTAAGCGCTTCAAGGATTGCGGCACTCCCTGCGAGATGCGACAAGGAAAGTGGATTGGTGCCAAGTTCGGTTTCGTTGCCGTAGAGACCAGTCCTAAGGCTGATCGTGGCTGGATAGATGCCGATTGGATTCGTGTAACGAAATAAGCGTCTATTTCTTTCGGAGTTCCCAGAAAGCAACCGCTGCTGCCGCTGCAACATTCAGTGAGTCTACACCATGCGCCATAGGGATGCGTATCGTGTAATCAGCCTCTCTGATTGTTGTCAGCGGCAATCCGTCTCCTTCTGTTCCCATAATGATAGCCAGGCGTTCTTCCTGTTTCAGCTGTGGCGCGTCAAGTGAGATGCTTTCATCGCACAGTGCCATCGCTGCCGTTCTAAATCCCAGAGTCTTCAGATAACTGACAGGATAAGGCAGCCATGTCCAGGGCACTAGGAATACCGACCCCATTGACACACGTACGGCTCTTCTGTTCAGAGGGTCGCACGTGTCACGTGTCAGCAGGACGGCATCAATGCCGAGTGCTGCCGCCGAGCGGAAGATGGCTCCGATGTTGGTGGTGTCAGTAACACCCTCGATGACGACAACACGTTGTGCATCTTTCAGAATACTTTCAACTGTCGGTAGCGCTTTTCGGTGCATGGCACAAAGAACGCCTCGTGTCAGCGTGTAACCCGTCAGTTGTGCTAACAGTTCTCGGCTTCCTGTATATACGGGCGTGTCTTGCGGTAGTCGCGCTATAATATCCCGAGCGTCGCCTTCAATATGCTTACGCTCGCACAGCAGTGCAGAGGGTTCCCATCCGGCATCGAGTGCTACTCGGATAACCTTCGGGCTTTCGGCAATGAACAGTCCCTTCTCTGGCTCCACTTCCATGCGTAGCTGTGCTTCTGTCAGCGCGCTGAAGACCTGCAGTGCCTCGTCGTTGAGTGATGTAATCTCGATAATTGCCATAATTGGCTGCAAAATTACAGACTCTTCGTTGAAAATCAAAAGAATTTTGCGTTTTCTTTTTGTTTTTTCCTCACTTCTTTGTAACTTTGCAGCCGCTTTAAGGGGTTCCGTAGCTCAGCTGGATAGAGCAACAGCCTTCTAAGCTGTGGGTCTCGGG
>CAMNIA010000088.1 GCA_946540105.1 uncultured Prevotella sp.
CCACGACTTCCTGCTGGGCGAGGTTCGCTACCTGTCAGTGAAGAAGGCTTATCCTAATGAGGCCGAGGAACTCTTCGCCGAGGCTCAGAAGATGGCTCAAATTCGCTACAAGACCTACATCCGCAAGGCTGCAGAGGATTGGAGTGAGTAATTCGCAAGTTGGAGGGATGTCCTCATCCCTACCATCATAAGCAAAGAGGTGAAACTGCTGAAGTTTCACCTCTTTTCAAAACTAAAAACCAATGAAGACCACCATCTACGAGAAGACAGAGCTACTACCGGAATTACCGCCCGAAACGGGTTATTTCCATAGCCGAGAGCTGATGGCGTTGTGCGAGAAGACTGCTCGCCAGCACCCCTATATGGCTGTCGTCACCGATGACGATGGACGGACGCTGTCATGTCTGCTGGCCATAGAGCGCAGTCGGCGGTCGTGGATTCCACCTTATCTATATAAACACGTGAGGATTCTCGGAGAAGGTGCATACCGTGAGCAAGAACATACAGAGAAGGAAGATGTTGCAACAACTGAAACGGATACACCAGCATCAGCGAACCTGTCGAAGAATGCGCTGTTCACGATGATGATTGAGGCGCTGACCCAACGGCTGGGTTCCCGTGTGCTGTTCATGGAGGTCAGTCATTTAGACCATAAGATGTTCGGCTATGCAGCGTTACGTGCCTCGGGCTTTTTCCCTGTCAAGTGGATGAGCATTCACAACTCGTTGCACTCGCGCACTCCAGAAGAGCGCATCAGTCCGCGCATGCTCAAACGCATCAACAACGCTTTGAGTCACGGCATCGCTACCAAGGAGGTGGAGAATGATGATGAGTTTAAGGCCTTTATGCGCTTGCTTCGCCATCATCACTGGCTGAAGCCTCGCCGATACGTCTCTGACTCCCAGTTCTTCCTGGGGTTGATGGCGCAAAAGCGTTGCACGCTATTCATCACACAATACAACCGTCACGTCATCGGATGTTCCTGTCTGGTTTATGCCGAAGGCGATTCCTATTTGTGGTATTCTGCTTCTCGTCGCAAGAGTTTTGCGACACTCCACCCGAACGCAGTAACATTCTGGAACACAATCCTATATGCTCACAAGAAAGGGTGTCAACACATCCGCTTTATGGATGTAGGACTACCCTTCCGCCGCAATCCCTATCGCGATTTCATATTGAGTTTTGGAGGCAAGGAAGTAAGCACCTTCCGATGGTTCCGCATCTCCATCAAATGGATGAACAAGTTGGCATCGTGGCTTTGGCGCGAGTAAAAAACAATAAATGATGAAATGGTGCGTTATTATATACAATGAACGCAACAAAACTCATCACTACCATACTGCTACTTGTGACGGCACTGACCGCGCAGGCGCAAAGCTTCACCTTGTCCGGAAAGGTTGTTGACCAGGACGGCAACGGCATTGAGCTTTGTACTGTTGCATGTCTGGAGCAAGGTGCTGTGACCATGGCAAACCTTAAAGGAGAATACAAGCTAAGTCTTCATTCGAGCGACTCTGTCGTCATCCGATATTCGATGGTGGGTTACCAGTCGAAGACGCGCGTACTGCGTAATCCCCGAGGCAACCAGAAACTTATCGTCACACTGCCACCCATGCAGTCGCTGCAAGAGGTGGTTGTGACAGAGAAACGACGTCAAACCACAGCCACCGAACAACTTGACACAAAGAACCTCCGGCAGACACCTTCCACCACTGGCAATGCTGTTGAAGAACTGGTTCAACAGCAGGCTGGCGTCTCGACCCACAACGAGTTGTCATCGCAGTACAACGTGCGTGGCGGCTCTTTCGACGAGAATTCCGTTTACATCAATAATGTAGAGGTGTATCGCCCGCTGCTTATCCGAAGCGGACAGCAGGAGGGCCTCTCCGTTATCAATTCCGATATGGTAGAAAAGATTGGCTTCTCAAGCGGTGGTTTTGAGGCGAAGTATGGCGACAAGATGTCGAGCGCACTTGACATCCAGTATCGACGTCCCACCCGTCTGGAAGCTAACGTCCAGGCCTCGCTGCTGGGCGGCAGTGTCTTCTTGGGCTATGGCAGCAAACAGAAAATAACTGGCGAGGGACAGTCGCCAACGCCAAAGTTCACCATGAGCCACGGATTGCGCTATAAGACGAACCGCTACCTGCTGGGTTCCTTGGAGACGAAGGGCGAATATCGTCCAAACTTCCTGGACTATCAGACATTTATCACGCTGCAACCCAACGAGCGGTGGAGCATCGACCTGATAGGAAACATTTCTGAGAATCACTACAACTTCAAGCCTGAAGACCGTGAGACATCTTTTGGCACGTTGCAGAACGTGCGGACCTTTAAGGTCTATTTCGACGGTCAGGAGAAAGATATCTTCCGCACCCTGTTCGGTTCACTTCGCATCCAGCGCATCTTCTCGCCCAAGACGCGTGTGAGTTTGCTCTTCTCTGCTTTTCATACGAAGGAGCAGGAGACTTACGACATTCAGGGACAATACTGGCTCAACGAGACCAACACGCAAGACCAGCTGGGTGTCGGCACCTATATGGAGCATGCGCGCAACTACCTGACTGCTAATGTCGAAAGTGCCAAGCTCATGCTGAACCACAAGGCAGGAAAGCACGACTGGGAGGCTGGTGTTACCATGAAATGGGAAAAGATAGAGGAGAAGGCTCGCGAATACGAGATGCGCGACTCCAGCGGTTACAGCATCCCCCACTCTGCCAACCGTCTGGACCTCATCTACTCGCTGGTTTCAAAGAATACGCTCAAGTCAACACGTATCGAGGGATATGTACAAGACACCTACCGCTTCTCGTCTGCCGGCGAGAAACCATGGCACTTCACACTGAACTACGGTCTGCGCGTTAGCAACTGGAGTTACAACAAGGAGACCATCGTGTCGCCACGCATCTCTCTGGCTGCCATCCCCGCTTTCAACGAAGACATCACCTTCCGCCTGGCAACAGGTCTTTACTATCAGGCTCCTTTCTACAAGGAACTGCGCGACACGTCGAAAGTCAACGGACAGACCGTCGTCACCCTGAACCAGAAAATCAAGAGCCAGCGCAGCCTTCATGTCGTAGGTGCCTTCGACTACCGTTTCCGTGCTATGGAACGTCCCTTCCGCTTTACGGCAGAAGCTTACTTCAAGCTGATGTCGAACCTCGTTCCTTACAACGTTCAGAACATGAAGGTGGTATATACCGGTGAGAATTCGGCTAGCGGTCACGCCTTCGGACTGGACCTCAAGCTCTACGGCGAGTTTGTGCCAGGCACCGACTCGTGGCTGACGTTTTCTGTCATGTCTACCCGTCAGAAGATTAACGGTGTCAGCACACCTATGCCCACCGACCAGCGCTGGGGTTTAAACCTGCACTTTACCGACTACTTCCCAGGCACCCAGCGTTGGAAAATGACACTGCGTCTTGCTTATGCCGACGGACTGCCTTTCGGCGCTCCCCACCGCGGATTGGAGTATCAGCAGTTCCGCGCGCCAGCCTATAAGCGTGCTGACATCGGCATGAGCTTCCGCCTCTTGGGCGAGGCAGACCGTGAGCCTTCCTTCAAGAAGCCGCGCATCTGGCTGGGCATTGACGGTCTGAACATCTTCGGCATCTCCAATGTCAACAGCTACTACTGGGTTACAGACGTCACCAACCACCAGTATGCTGTACCAAACTACCTTACTGGTCGACAAATCAACGGTCGGGTGCTCGTGGAATTCTAAGCATACTGAAAACACCTATGCGCATCCTGCTCTTTCTCCTCTCGCTTCTGACGGCAGCATCGTCATTTGCAGCAACAGGCACCTGGAACAGTCCTGCCATAGGACGCGCACTGAAATACACGACTTCCGCTGCCTCAGTATCTGCCGCCAAGGATGCCAACGGAAAGCTGATGACCATTATTTATCTGGAGAACCTAGGCGTCGCCAGGGTTGGAACGGTATCCAATGCGGAAAATGTCAAGTGGTTGTGCAGCCAAGGCTATCAAGTGATAGAACTGGACTACGAGGATAGCGAACTTGCCGTCCTGCCCACGCTGAATGCTGACATCATCGCTATCAACAAAAGCCTGAAAGAGGGTTCCTTCTGCGGAAGCACCTGTTCTCCTAGCAGGTCGTATATTCTGATGGAGGGTTACCGCATCCAGCGCGACATCAGCTACTATCACGACGACCCTACGGTATACAACTTCCCTGATGTCTATAAGGACAGCAACGGCGACGAGCTCTTTCTCGACCTGATATATCCCGCCAGTCCTGCAGTCGCTGTTCCAGTCATCATCACCTTCTCTTACAGCAACAGCTATGCCACCAACAGCAGCGGTAAGCTGACGAACGCCAACAAGCACATGCGGATGAATCTCTATAACTTTTGGGGCAACTTCAACGACAGTTTTGTCGAAGGTGCCTCTGCGGCAGGATTCGCCTGGGCCGTCTGCGACCATCCGAAGTATTGCGAATGGGGACAAGGGCGCTACACTGGCGGAGGCAACAAGAGTCTGGGAGCCATAGAGGTTAATCCCGATACCCGCCGCAAGGTACGTTCGGCCATCCGTACTGTTCGAGCCTTAGGTCGCCCGTTGGGTTTGAATGGCGACGTAGCCGTCACTGGATTCTCGCGGGCATCAACAGCAGCAGCACTGGCTGTTGGCGACGGCGATACCAACGACACGGAGGATACCCGAGGGCGCTTCTATGAAGAAGACAGTCACGTGCAATGTGCCTTACTCGGACCAGGCATCTTCGATTACGAGCATGCCCTGCCCGCCTCCAATGAATACACTCGCATGAATACCTTCATCAAGGCGACATCCTCCTCGTGGCAAGAGCAAGGTGCACTGAGCACTATCAAGACGTCGGCATCGGCACCCACCCTCTTCTACTACAATGCCGACGACTATTTCAAGGACAACAACAAGAATCCCCAGGGCCTTTACGCCACACAAGCCTCCCTGATGAAGGCAGCTCTCGATGCCGTCGGTGCACCTACCGCAACACTTACAAACTACAGTTCCGGCCATGCCGTTCCTCAGTCGGCAGCAGCCTTGCAGACCATGTACGACTTCCTGTTTGAGCACATCGCTGTACCAGACCCAACAGGCATCAGTGCCGTCACGTCGTCTTCCGTAACTTCATCTTCGGCAGTCCTCTACGACCTTCTAGGGCGCCGCGTCACCCCTTCCTACAAAGGGTTCATCATCCGCAACGGTCGTCTGCACTTCAATCGGTAAGTTCTGCTAATCTTTGAGTTCTGCTATGTTTAGCAATACCGCATCTGTGGTATTGCAGATTTCTTCCGCCAAATCATTCTGCCTTCCAATAAAAAACGACA
>CAMNIA010000089.1 GCA_946540105.1 uncultured Prevotella sp.
TTTTACTTTTTTACCTTTTTACAGGTCCAGCTGGCAGCCCACACCGAAGACGCGGTTCGTACGCGTGAACGAGTCCTTCACCTGCGGATTGGTGGCGCTGGTGCGGTCGTAGTCACCGTAGTACGTCTGGAAGTAGGCAGCCTTCACCGACACCTTCTGCGACAGCTTGTAGCTGAAGCCAAAGCCGATGCTGTAGCTGTTGACGACATACGACATGTCGCTGATGTATTCGTCAGTCATGCCGTAGCGTGTCAGCTGTCCACCGGCTGAGAATGTCAGGTTCTCCGTCGTGTCCCACTCGGCACCCAGCAGAAATTCGTTCGTGTTATGACTCAGCAGCTCCTGCGAGTTGTTATACCACGAGGCGTCGCGGTCGAAGAAGTGGTGCCAGCCGGCGTTGATGCGCACCACGTCAATCGGACTGTACTGTACACCGACGGTCAGCAGTGCCGGCATGTCCTCGTTCACCTTCTCGCCGTCGCGGAACTTGTTTACAGCGGGAATCTCGCTCGCGTCGTTCAGTGTCGACTCGTTCTTCATGCGCAGCTGTGTGCGGAACTCATACTTCGCGGCGAAGTTGAAGTTCTTCAGCTTGTAGTCAATGCCCACGATGGGAGCAAAGCCCACGCCGTCCTGGTTGCAGAGCAGGTTCACGCCCTCAGCGTATTTCTGCAGCGGAGCCACCTGGGTGCCATATCCCATGGCGGTGACGTTCTGCAGGTAGCTGCCGAAGTCCACGTAGCCCTGAGCCGTCTTCACCTGTATGTTGCTAATCTTAGCCTTGTAGGTAGCGTCGCCGTACAGCATGCGCAGACCGCCGTACAGTGACAGGTTGGGTGTCACCTTGCAGGCAGCACCAATCGTCACACCGTAGTAATACTGGCGACCCTTCATGTATCCGTCCATGTCGTAACCTTGTGCGCCGAAGGGCTTCAGCATCGTGGCAATGTTGCCCACCACGCTCTCGAACGAGCCCAGTCCGTCGTCAAACTCACAGGCACCGCCGCCGCCAGGCACCGACAGGTTAGCCTGCAGGCTCCAGTGTTCCATGTTGTACGCAATCTGTATTGAGGGAATGATGGGCGCGTTGGCGACACCCTCGAAGATCTTCGTAGGACTGTTCGCATTGTTCTTCCTGCCCATCTGGAATGCAGGGTTCGTCGACGTAATGGTACGCGTCTGGTGCGCATACTGCCAGTTGATGCCCAGGTGGAAGCCTTCAGGCATGAAGACGACACCGGCGGGGTTAGAATACACGCCGTCCAGTCCGATGGCGGCATCACGTGCGGGGTTTCTCAGGAAGTCAACACTTTGGTTGGTGTTCGTTAGGATGCCGCCGGCTATCATCTCGACCGAGGTCATCATGCAAACAGCAGCAAGAGCAAAAAACTTTTTCATCTTTTTAAGTAATTTTTTCAAAAATCGGCTGCAAAGGTAAGCCTATTGCACAAAAGAGCAGCAAGAGTGCAGCGATTATTAAGGTTTATTAACCAAAAACTGCACACTTTCTGCACAAAAGTGCGAAAATGTGCAAGTTTTTGTGTTCGCAAACATTATTCCTTTTGTCACCTCTTCAGTTCCGTTTTGCCCCTGTCATTTCTTCTCCGTGGGGTAGCTGATGCGCGTATGGTAGATGGTCTTCAGCTTCTCGATGAGCACCGTCTTCGCATACTGAATGTCGCGGAACGTGATGGGGCACTCGCGGAAGTAGCCCTCAGCCACCTGTGCGTCGATGAGTCGTTCCACCAGGTTTCTGATGCTCTGTTCCGTGTAGTCAGGCAGCGACCGCGAGGCAGCCTCCACCGTGTCAGCCATCATGAGGCACGCCTGTTCGCGTGTGAAGGGGTTCGGTCCCGGGTACGTAAACAGCAGGTCGTCCACGGGCTCGTCGGGGTGTTCGTTGTGGTAGTGCACGTAGAAGTATTTCGCCTTGCCCTGTCCGTGGTGTGTAGCTATGAAGTCGCGAATCTCCTTCGGCAGGTTGTGCTTGTCTGCCATCTTCAGACCCTCCGTCACGTGGCTGATGATGATCTGAGCCGACTCGATGTCGCTCAGCGTCTCGTGCGGGTTGATGCCCGACTGGTTTTCGGTGAAGTATATCGGGTTCGTCAGTTTTCCGATGTCGTGATACAGCGCCCCCGTCCTCACCAGCTGCGCCTCTGCTCCAATCTTGTTGGCAATCTCGCCAGCCAGGTTAGCCACCTGTATCGAGTGGTTGAAGGTTCCTGGTGCCACCTCGCTCATGCGTTGCAGCAGCGTGTTGTTCGTGTTCGACAGTTCTATCAGCGTGATGTCGCTGGTAAATCCGAACGTCTTCTCGATGAGGTACAGCAGCGGATAGGCGAAGAGCAGTGCCACGCCGTTCACCGCCAGGAAGTTGTAGTTGTTGAAGTCCATCTGCGTCAGTGCGTCCGACCGTATCCAGTCGAAGGCGAGGTTCACCGTCATGCACGCCACGGTCACCACGATGGCGGTCTTGAAGAGCTGCGAGCGTTCCGACAGCTCGCGCAGCGACGTGATGGCTGTCAGTCCTGCCACCGTCTCAATGACGATGAACTCGAAGGGGTGTTGCAGCATGATGGCACACACCAGCACCATGGTGACGTGCGACATGAAGGCGGTACGCGAGTCCATGAAGACGCGTATGAAGATGGGCACCATGGCGTACGGCAGTATATATACATGTATAAAGGTATTGCGTATGAAGAGTGCCGTCAGCAGTGCGAAGATGACTATCAGTGCATACACCATCGTGATGGTGCGCGTCTTCTCGAAGTAGTCCTTGCGGTACAGACTCAGGTACAGCGTGAAGCATATCATCAGTATCGTCACGTACAGGATGTATCCGAACAGCGACAGCTGGTTCTGCGTCGTGTTCTCGTTGCGCAACTCGTTCTCGTGCTTGAACGACTCGATGATGCGGTACGTCTTCTCCGTCACTATCTCGCCGCGGTCCACTATCTTCTGTCCCTTCTGCACCAGTCCGCTCGCCAGCGCCACACCGCCCAGCAGGTCTGCCTTGCTCGTCTCGCTGCGTTCGCGGTCGTACGTCAGGTTAGGCGTTATGTAGTTGTTCAGGTTGCACTTCAGCAGCACGGGGCGCTCCTGTTGCAGCAGTTCGTCGCTGAACAGGCGCTCGTATGCCGTCTTCGGCGAGTAGAGTGTCGTCACGCGCACGCTGGCAGCGCGCTTGTCGTTCACGATGCGTATCATCCTGGTGCTGTCGTCAGCCAGTTCGTTATAGGCTTTCTGCTCTATGATGCCCTGCTGGTACAGGTCGTGCAGCCGGTTGATGATGATGTTGTTGAAGCTGATGGGCAGTCCTGCGATGCCGTCGGCATAGTCGCTGCTGAACCTCGCTATCATCTTCTTCTCCACCGTCGTGTTCAGCTTGTAGTACGGCTCGTAGCCACGCATGGCGCTGTCACGCTCCTCTTGTATCATCCGCTCCGACTTGTAGACGGGGAAGTCGTAGGGAGCCGTGAAGTCGGCATACTGCCAGGGCTTCCCTTGCTCCACGTGGAAGTAGCTGCGGTTGTCGTGCGGCATGCTCCATACCACGATGCCTACGGTGGCTAGCACCAGTGCCGTTCTTATTAGTATGTCACGCCAGTTTAAGTCTTTCATAATTGCTTCTTTTTGCTTTCACCGTGCGAAAATACGAAAAAAAGCGCATAATATCAAAAAAAATGCGTACTTTTGCACAAATTTAGTACGAAAACTCATTTTTAAGCATGTCAGAAAGAAAAGTTCGGGTGCGTTTTGCCCCCAGTCCCACAGGAGCACTCCACATCGGTGGCGTGCGTACCGCCCTGTATAACTACCTGTTTGCACGCCAGCATGGCGGCGACCTCGTGTTCCGCATCGAAGATACCGACAGCAGCCGTTTCGTGCCTGGTGCCGAGGAGTACATCATCGAGTCCTTCCGTTGGCTGGGCATCCAGTTCGACGAGGGCGTCTCCTTCGGTGGCGACAAGGGTCCCTACCGCCAGAGCGAGCGCCGCGACATCTATAAGCGCTACGTGCGCCAGCTGCTCGATGCCGACAAGGCCTACATCGCCTTCGACACCCCGCAGGAGCTGGAGCAGAAGCGCCAGCAGGTGCCCAACTTCCAGTACGACAGCCATACACGTCTCGAGATGCGCAACTCGCTCACGCTGCCGCAGTCCGAGGTCGACGCCCTCATGGCTGCCGGTCATCAGTACGTCGTACGCTTCAAGGTCGAGGCGGGTCACGAGATTCTCGTCAACGACCTCATCCGCGGCGAGGTGCGTGTCAAGAGCGACATCTGCGACGACAAGGTGCTCTACAAGAGTGCCGACGAGCTGCCCACCTACCACCTCGCCAACATCGTCGACGACCACCTCATGGAGATTACGCACGTCATCCGTGGCGAGGAGTGGCTGCCCTCAGCACCCCTCCACGTCATGCTCTACGAGGCCTTCGGCTGGGCTGACACCATGCCGCAGTTCGCCCACCTGCCGCTGCTCCTCAAGCCCGACGGCAAAGGCAAGCTCTCCAAGCGCGACGGCGACCGACTGGGCTTCCCCGTCTTCCCGCTGCAGTGGACCGACCCCAAGACGGGCGAGACGTCACGCGGCTATCGTGAGGACGGATACTTCCCCGAGGCAGTCATCAACTTCCTGGCACTCTTGGGCTGGAACCCTGGCACCGAACAGGAGCTGTTCACCCTCGACGAACTCGTACCGCTGTTCGACATCACCAAGTGCTCCAAGGCGGGTGCCAAGTTCGCCTACGACAAGGGTATCTGGTTTAACCACGAGTACATCCTCAAGAAGTCTGCCGACGACATCGCTCAGCTCTTCCTCCCCATCGTCCGCGAGCACTGCCCCGACGAGACCCTCGAGCGTGTCACCGCCGTCACTGCCATGATGAAAGACCGCGTCTCCTTCGTCAAGGAGCTGTGGCCTCTCTGCTCCTTCTTCTTCGTCGCACCCACGACTTACGACGAGAAGACCGTCAAGAAGCGCTGGCGTGAGGACAGCGCCCAGCAGCTCACCGAACTCATCGCCGTCCTCGAGTCCATCGACGACTTCTCGCTCCAGAACCAGGAGCGCATCGTCCACGCCTGGATAGAGCAGCAAGGCTACAAGCTCGGCAACATCATGAACGCCTGGCGACTGACGCTGGTCGGCGAGGGCAAGGGCCCCGGCATGTTCGACATCTCCGCCTTCCTCGGCAAGGACGAGACCATCCGCCGCATGCGACGAGCAATCAACGAATTGAAATAAAAAATAA
>CAMNIA010000090.1 GCA_946540105.1 uncultured Prevotella sp.
TAAAACAATCATTTGTTTATTAAAACGCTGCAAAGTTAGGCATTTTTTTAATACGTTGTATCTTTTTTTGGCATTTTTTTTAGGCCTTTTTTGCAACTTTTTCGTAAGTCGTTGAAAATGAAACGATTGCGAAATGTTAAAATTCGTGGAAAAATTACACCAAATTGAATATTTGCTAAAAAACGATAGAAAATGAGTTTTTTTATGTACCTTTGTGCTCGAAAACATAATACCTTATTATTATATATAGGCAAGAACAAAAATAGTGATGATAGATACCGCTGCTTTTCAAGGCAAGAAAGCTGCATATTACACGTTAGGATGCAAGCTGAACTTCTCGGAGACGTCGACTTTCGGAAAGATGCTCTCCGAGATGGGGGTACTGACTGCCCAGAAGGGTGAGGTGGCGGATATCTGTCTTATCAACACCTGCTCGGTTACAGAAGTCGCTGATCATAAATGCCGACAGGCCATTCACCGCATGGTTCGTCAACATCCGGGAGCCTTTGTGGTAGTAACAGGCTGTTATGCCCAGTTGGAACCGGCGCGCATCAGCAATATAGACGGTGTTGACTTGGTGTTGGGGTCTAACGAAAAAGCCCAGCTGATACAGTTCCTTTCCGATGCCTTCGTTCGTCGCGAAACGACAACAGACCGCTGTGATGTCGCTACCCCCCATAAGACAGCAACCTATCATACCGAAAAGACAAAAGATATCAAGACGTTTGCGCCAAGCTGTTCACGTGGTAACAGAACACGTTACTTCTTAAAGGTACAGGACGGTTGCGACTATTTCTGCACCTATTGCACCATCCCTTACGCGCGTGGATTCAGCAGGAATCCCTCCATCGAGTCGTTGGTGGCTCAAGCACAGGCTGCTGCCAGTGAAGGAGGTAAGGAGATTGTGCTGACAGGAGTGAACATAGGTGATTTCGGCAAGACGACCGGCGAACGCTTTATCGACCTTGTAAAGGCGCTCGACGCCGTTGAGGCCATTCAGCGCTATCGCATCAGCAGCATGGAACCCGACCTGTTGTCAGACGAACTGATAGACTACTGTGCACGAAGCAGGGCGTTCATGCCCCATTGGCACATCCCCTTGCAGAGTGGCAGCGACACGGTTCTGAAACTCATGCACCGCCACTATAACAGTGAACTGTTTGCAGACAAGATACGGCGTATCAAGGAAGCCATGCCCGACGCTTTCATTGGCGTCGATGTGATGGTGGGCTGTCGCGGAGAGACTCCCGCGTGTTTCGAGGAGACTTACGAGCTCCTGCAGTCACTCGATGTCACACAGTTGCACGTCTTCCCGTATTCAGAAAGACCAGGCACGTCAGCATTGAACATTCCTTATGTCGTCAGCGATGCCGACAAGCGTGAACGCAGTCGCAGACTGTTGGAGCTGTCTGACCAGAAGACCCAGGCTTTCTACAGGCGCTATATCGGTACAGAAGCCGAGGTGTTGTTTGAAAAAGCTCCTCGCGGGAAGGCAATGCATGGGTTTACGAAAAACTATGTCCGCGTTGAGCTTCCTGCAGCGAAGGCGAAAGCGGAATATGACAACCAACTGATAAACGTGCGGCTGGGTGATTTCAATCCTGACAGGAGCGCACTAAAGATAGAAGAACTGAAAAGCTGACATCATGGAAAAACTGGCAATAGTCATACTGAATTGGAACGGAGCGAACATGCTCAGGAAGTATCTGCCTACCGTGCTGAACTATTCGCGCGACGAGGCAACGATATATGTGGCAGACAATGCTTCTACTGACGACTCCCTCAACTTGTTGCGCACGTCATTTCCTGCATGCAAGCTGATAGAACTCGAACGGAACTGGGGTTTTGCCGATGGGTATAATAAGGCCCTGCAACAAATAGATGCCGAATACTATCTGCTGTTGAATTCCGATATCGAGGTGACACACCACTGGTTGACACCCCTCATTGAGTTCATGGACGTTCACCAGGAAGTTGCCGCCTGTCAGCCTAAACTCCTCTCTATATATAATAAGGATATGTTTGAATATGCCGGAGCCTGCGGCGGATACCTTGACCGTTATGGTTATCCTTTCTGTCGCGGACGTCTCTTTGATACCATTGAAGAGGATAACGGACAGTACGACAATGCTGCCGAGATTCTCTGGGCTACAGGTGCTGCGCTCATGATACGCTCCAAAGACTATTGGGACGCAGGAGGACTTGACGGTCGTTTCTTTGCCCACAATGAAGAGATAGACCTCTGTTGGCGACTGCACATTCGGGGAAGGAAGATATATTGCTTGCCTGAAAGTTACGTCTATCACGTTGGAGGCGGAACGCTGCCGAAGTCGAATCCGATGAAGACGTTCCTTAACTTTCGCAACAACCTCACGATGCTCTATAAGTGCTTGCCCGACGAGGAACTGAAGCACGTCATGCGCTGGCGCTGGTTCTTAGACTACCTGGCTGCCTGGCAGACACTAATCCTCAATGGACATTGGGGCGACTTCAAAGCCATTTATAAAGCACGGCGCGCCTTCGTTCATTGGCGGAAGGACTTTGCTGATGACAGACGGAAGATACAACAAAGCCGAACAGCCAGCGACATACCCCAGCAGGCATCTTTCTCCCTTCTTTGGCAGTATTATGCCAAGGGGCGCAAGTATTTCTCTAATTTGCCAAAATTTAAATAAAGACATGAAAATAACTCGAAATAGCAGAGGCTCCCTCAACAGATACGTCACGCTGCTCTTATTGTTTTTCGCTGTTAACACTTATGCCCACGACGACTATGACGTGCAGTGTGAAGACACATGCTCGCATATTCATGGCATTGATATCAGTCACTATCAGGGCGATATCTTCTGGGAGTCGGTGGGTGATAGGACACCAATGGCCTTTGTGTATATCAAGGCAACAGAGGGCGGAGACCGCATTGACGAAAGGTTTGAAGAGAACATCAGAATGGCTCATCGCCACGGATTGAAGGTGGGCAGCTATCATTTCTACCGTCCGTTGACGGAACAGTATAAGCAACTCGAGAACTTCAAGAAGCAATGTCTGCCTCGTGAGCAGGATTTGATACCGATGATAGACGTGGAGTCGGTAGGAGGCTTGCCTGTTGAGGACTTCTGTGACTCGTTGTTTTTCTTTCTGGAGCTGGTGGAGGAGGCTTATCACCAGAGACCACTCATTTATACGGGTCGCAACTTCTATAATAAGTATTTGAAAGGAATGCTGAAAGGGTATAAACTCATGATAGCCATGTACACCGACGAAGAACCCGTATTAGCCGACGAGCAAGATATTACCATCTGGCAATATACGGGAAAAGGACGCGTTGAAGGTGTTAAGGGATTTGTCGACAAGAGCCGGTTTATGGGAAACCATACGTTATTTGAAATAAGATACAGGCATTGACGTGTAATGCCTTTCATGAGGAAGACGGCATTACTCCTCAATACTCTTGATGGTTTTTATGAAGTCATCGGCGTAGACTTGCAACGAGTGACGGCTTAGACGTTTCCGGAGACTGCTCTTGCGGTCTATGTCCAATTGAAATCGCGACAGGTATTCCGGATGTTTCTCTGAAGGCATCTCCAAGAAACGTTGTTTAAGGGTGGGGGAGATGTTTAAGAAGAAGTTGCCGTCGTAGCATCGGATGCCGTCTGCCACCCAAGCCCCAATCTGGTAGTCCTGTGCCAACTGGTAAATCTTATTCCATTTCCATTCGGACATGGGTTCTAAGGGTTCGTTCTCACTGTTGGCGTCACTGTAGATGAGGCGTTCCATGTTTCTGAGTATGACGTTCTTCTTCATAGGAGTATAGGGATGATGCTTGCGTTATGAGTATTGCTTGGGGTATCTGAACAGGATGGCTAGCAGGGCTGCCATACCGATGGCGATGGGATAGTAGAGGTATGGAATGATGCTGACAGGGTTCAGGGCTGCCAGTCCTGCCGCCATCAGCAGCTGTGCACCGTAGGGGATGATACCCTGCGTCATGCACGAGAAGGTGTCGAGAATGGATGCCGCTTTACGCTTGTCAACACCATAGCGGTCGCTAATCTGTTTCGCAATGTCTCCAATGGTCAATATCGCTACGGTGTTGTTGGCTGTACAGAGGTTGACCAGCACCACTAAACCTGCTATTGACAGCTCTGCGCCGCGTTTACTGTGGATATGAAGCGTCATGCGGCGGATGATGAAGACGATGCCCCCCAGTTGCTTGACGATTTCCAGCAGTCCGCCAGCCATCATGGTGATGATAATCAGTTCTCCCATCCCCACAATGCCGTCACCCATAGCTTGAAACCAGCCAAAGAGGTCAAAGGTGCCATCGGCTATGCCTATCACTCCTGTTAGAACTATGCCCAACGTGAGTACCGCCATCACATTCATACCGAAGAGTGCCGTCACTAGCACTACCAGATAAGGTATCACCTTGACGTATTCCACCTCGTCAACATGCTGGGGTGAATGGATGCCGAAACCCATGGTGACATATAGAATCAGAATCAGTAGGGAAGGGGGGATGACGATGAACGAGTTGACGCGGAACTTATCGCTCAGCCGACAACCCTGTGTCGACGTGGCCATGATGGTCGTGTCGGAGATGAACGACAGATTGTCGCCGAAGAACGAACCGCCCACCACGACGGCAGTCATCAGAGGCACCGAGATGCCTGTTTGTTGTGCTACACCCACGGCAATGGGCGTCAGCGCCACGATGGTACCAACGCTGGTGCCAATGCTGATGGATATGAAGCACGCCGCTAGAAACAGTCCCGCCAGCATCATGTTGCCAGGCAGGAAGGTCAATGCCAGATTCACCGTCGCGTCTATCGACCCCATCACCTTGGCGCTGTTGGCAAAGGCTCCTGCCAGGACGAATATCCACAGCATGAGCATCATCTGGCTGGTGCCGGCTCCGCGGCTGAAGGTGTCAATGCGTTCCCTCAGCGGGCGGTGCCGGAAGATGATGACAGCGTAGATGGACGCCACAAGGAACGCCACCGTGATGGGCACCTTGTAGAAGTCGCGAACGACGATGCTCGTAATCAGGTACAACCCGATGAATACCACTAGTGGCGAAAGTGCCAACAAACCTTTCTTCATACGAAGTGCAAAGGTAATAATTAGTGGCGACAATACAAAAGAAAAGACCTATTTTTTATTCAGGCTAGTCTCTGTCAAACAGCTTATCGTAATCATCGGTGTCGAAAGTTCAGCGAGGTGCAGTTCATGAACATGTGCTCATAACAG
>CAMNIA010000091.1 GCA_946540105.1 uncultured Prevotella sp.
GGTAAAAAAGTAAAAAAGGTAAAGTAATATACAACACTCCAAGTGCGATGGAAGTTCAGGAAATAGTCAAAGAGATAAAGCTGTCGATGCGGCAGATGATGGATGGCGCCGTTGCTAAGTCAATGCGCGACAAGGGTGTGGCATACAAACTTAACTGGGGTGCCACGCTGCCGCGACTCAGCGAGAAAGCCGACGAGTTGCGCGCCCGTCAGGACATGACGGCAGAAGACCTGAGCCACCTTGCCATCGCGCTGTGGAAAGAAGATGTTCGCGAGTGCAAGATACTTGCCACGATGGTGATGCCTCCGGAGAGGATGCTGCCCGAGGTGCTTGACATCTGGATGGAGCAGATTCCCTCGCAGGAAATAGCTGAGCAGCTGGCGTTTAACCTCGTACAGCATCTGCCTTACGCCGCAGAGAAAGCCTACCAGTGGATAGCCGGCAGCAGACCTTACGAGCAGTTGTGCGGCTACCACGTGATGAGCCGCCTGTTCATGAACGGACGGGAACCCAACGAGCGCGGAATCCACGAATACATCGACCAGGTGCTGGTGGCGCTGCAAGAAGCCGACATGCCTGTCAGGAAGGCTGCCATGCAGAGTCTTCAGCGCTTTGCGGCACTGGGACTGATGTATGAACGCATTGCAAAAAGTGCGATAAAATCCATCAGTTTAGATTTTTTATAAATAATGTTGCTTTAATGTCGAGAAAAAGTAGTAATTTTGTGCGGTTTTTATGACCATTTAACCACATAAGATGAAAGAAAACGTTAAAGTAGCTGTCAAGAATATCTTGACAAACTATTTGGAATTGAACAGACACAGAAAGACCCCCGAGCGCTACACCATACTCGACGCGGTGTACAGTACGGGCGGGCATTTCACTCTGGAAGAACTGAGCGAGAAACTGATCAAGGAGTATAACTTCCCAGTCAGCCGCGCCACACTTTACAACACGCTGAAGCTCTTCATCGAGTTGCGACTGGTGGTGCGCCACAGATTCCAGACAACGACAAAGTATGAGGCCTGTTACGACAACAACAGCCACAGTCATCAAATCTGCACCATGTGTGGCAAGGTGACAGAGGTAAAATCGCCGGACATACGGGCCGTTATAGAAAAACTGCATACAAAGCGCTTCCGAAAGGATGGCTTCACGCTGTACATCTATGGTATATGCAGCTCTTGCCAAGCCAAGATGACGCGGCAGACAGGAAAAAACAACAAGCAGAAAACGACAAAGACTAAAAATAAAAATGAATCAAGGAAAAGTTGACGTCCTGCTGGGGCTTCAGTGGGGCGATGAAGGAAAAGGAAAGGTGGTTGACGTATTAACCCCACAGTATGATGTGATAGCACGCTTTCAGGGTGGTCCGAACGCTGGGCACACACTGGAGTTCGAGGGGCAGAAGTATGTGCTTCGCTCCATCCCCTCAGGCATCTTTCAGGGTGGCAAGGTAAACATTATCGGTAATGGCGTGGTGTTAGCTCCCGACCTGTTTATGGAGGAAGCCAAGGCACTGGAAGCCAGCGGTCACGAGTTGAAGACACGACTGCACATCTCGAAGAAGGCACACCTCATCATGCCCACCCACCGCGTGCTCGATGCAGCTTACGAGGCTCAGAAAGGCAAGAACAAGGTAGGCACGACGGGTAAGGGCATTGGTCCCACCTATACTGACAAGGTGAGTCGCAACGGATTGCGTGTAGGCGACATTCTCGACGGTTTTGAGGAGAAGTATGCCGCCCACAAAGCACGTCATGAGGCCATACTGAAGTCGCTGAACTTCAACTACGATATAGCTGAGGTGGAAAAGAAATGGCTCGAAGGCATTGAATATCTGCGCCAGTTCCAGCTCGTCGATTCTGAGCACGAAATCAACAAGACACTGCGCGCCGGAAAGAACATCCTGTGCGAGGGCGCCCAAGGCACGATGCTCGATGTCGACTTCGGCAGCTACCCCTTCGTCACCTCATCGAACACCATCTGTGCCGGAGCCTGCACCGGCTTGGGCATCGGTCCCAACAAGATTGGCGAGGTGTTTGGCATCATGAAGGCATACTGCACCCGTGTAGGCGCAGGACCTTTCCCTACAGAGCTGTTCGACGAGACCGGAAAGCGAATCAGAGACCTCGGACATGAGTACGGTGCCGTGACAGGTCGTGAGCGTCGCTGCGGATGGATAGACCTCGTAGCCCTGCGCTACAGCATCATGGTTAACGGCGTTACCCAGCTCATCATGATGAAGAGCGACGTGCTGGACGGTTTCGATACCATCAAGGCATGCACAGCCTATAAGGTAGGCGGCGTCTTGACACGCGACTTCCCTTACGATATAGAGAAAGACATAGAACCTGTGTACGAGGAACTGCCTGGCTGGAAGACCGACATGACACAGTTTACGTCAGAAGACCAGTTCCCCAAGCAGTTTGCTGACTATATCGCATTCCTGGAGAAGGAACTAGAGACACCAATCAAGATTATCAGCATCGGACCAGACCGTGCGCAAACTATTGTCAGGAAGTAAAGAAGTCTGATGGCTGATGTAAAAAAGAAAAAAGGTAAAAAATAATAATTAAGATGGCACAAAAGCCAAGTATACCCAAGGGAACACGCGACTTTGGACCTATCGAGATGTCCAAGCGCAACTATATCTTCAATACCATCCGTGAGGTGTATGCCCTCTATGGATTCCAACAGATTGAAACCCCTGCCATGGAAACCCTCGGAACGCTGATGGGAAAATATGGCGAGGAGGGTGACAAACTGCTCTTCAAAGTGTTGAACTCAGGAGACTTCCTCTCGAAGACCACCGATGCAGAACTGGCTGAGCGCAACACACTGCACCTGGCGTCAAAGCTGTGCGAGAAAGGACTGCGCTATGACCTCACAGTACCCTTTGCACGCTATGTGGTGATGCATCGCGAGGAACTGCAGTTGCCTTTCAAGCGCTACCAGATACAACCCGTCTGGAGAGCCGACCGTCCACAGAAAGGACGCTATCGTGAGTTCTACCAGTGCGATGCCGATGTGGTAGGTTCAGACTCGCTGCTCAACGAGGTGGAACTGATGCAGATTGTTGATACCGTCTTCGCACGCTTCGGCATCCGTGTGCAGATAAAAATCAACAACCGCAAAATCCTGTCAGGCATTGCCGAGGTGATAGGTGCTGCTGATAAGATTGTTGACATCACCGTAGCTATTGACAAGCTGGACAAGATAGGTATCGACAACGTAAATGACGAGTTGCGCGAAGACGGACTGACGGACGAGCAGATTCAGAAGCTGCAGCCCATCATCATGCTCAGCGGTACCAACGACGAGAAGCTTGAGACCATAGCTCAGGTGCTGAAAGACAGCGAGACTGGACTGAAGGGAGTAGAGGAGTGTCGCTTCATACTGGAAACACTGAAGATGCTGGAGCTGAAAAACGAGTTGCAACTCGACCTGACGCTGGCGCGCGGATTGAATTATTATACAGGTGCCATCTTCGAGGTGAAGGCTCTTGACGTGCAGATAGGTTCAATCACCGGAGGCGGACGCTATGATAACCTGACGGGTATCTTTGGAATGCCAGGACTTTCGGGTGTCGGCATCTCGTTTGGTGCCGACCGTATCTATGACGTGCTAAACCAGTTAGACCTCTATCCTAAAGACAGCGTGATGGCAACACAGGTGCTTTTCATCAACTTTGGAGAAAAGGAAACAGCCTACTGCCTGCCTATAATAAATAAGGTACGCGCAAGTGGAATCCGAGCAGAGATATATCCCGATGCGGCAAAGATGAAAAAGCAGATGTCGTATGCCAATGCCAAGCAGATTCCCTTTGTTGTGCTGGCTGGTGAGAGCGAGATGCAACAGGGAAAGGTAACGCTGAAGAATATGGAGAGCGGAGAGCAACAATTACTTGGAACAGAAGAACTTATAAAAAGCATACTATGAAGAAAATACTGATGGCAGCCATCGCGCTGCTGGTATTAACAGCTGCCACGCAGCAAAAGGTTACAACCATTTTCATCATCGGTGACTCGACGGCAGCCAAGAAAGATTTGTCAAAGGGCTCGCCCGAACGAGGATGGGGAATGGCGTTACAATGCTTCTTTGACGAGGACTTTGTCAGAGTTGACAACCACGCTGTTAATGGGCGCTCTTCAAAGAGCTTCATCAACGAGGGTCGTTGGCAGAAAGTGCTCGAAAAAATCAAGCCAGGTGATATCGTGATTATTCAGTTTGGACATAATGATGCCAAGAAGAACGATGAAAAGCGGTATACCATTCCGGGTTCGACGTTCGATGCCAATCTGGCAAAGTTCGTTTGTGAAACCAGAGAGAAAGGCGGCATTCCTGTGTTGATGAATCCTGTGGTGCGTCGTAACTTCTCCAAAGACGCCAAGCGTGTCAATGACGATGAGTCACTGCGTAACACCACCTTCAAAGACGGCGGAAAAACAGCGGAAGGCGAGGTGCTGAAAGACACCCACGGACAGTATGCCGTAGCGCCCCGCCACGTGGCTGACAGTCTGCACTGTCTTTTTGTTGATGCCACCAAGATAACGCACGACTTAGAACAGTCGTTGGGTGTAGAGGGTTCGAAGAAGTTGCACATGTGGTACTTGCCCGGCGAACACCCTGCACTGCCCGACGGTCGACAGGACAACACCCACTATAACATCTATGGCGCCCATGAGGTTGCCCGCAGGTTGTCAGTAGCCCTGTGCGAAGAGTTCCCACTGCTGCGGAAATATCATTCCACAACTGACAAACAGTGTAAAATGGAAAAATAATAAATAACGTATATTTTGTAAATAAATCCCGCAAAACGTTTGCGGGATTTGTTTTTTATGCGTATCTTTGCAAAATGAAGGCGAAAGCCTGGAAAGAATAACTATTATTAACTAAACAAAAACATTTATGAAGAAAAAGTTTATATGTGCCGTATGTGGATATATCTACGAAGGCGATGCTGCTCCCGAGAAGTGCCCAATCTGTAAGGCTCCTGCCTCTAAGTTCTCGGAAATGAAGGACGATGCCGATATGGCATACGCTACCGTTCACAAGATTGGTGACGGCAAGCCCGAGGGTGTCAGTCAGGA
>CAMNIA010000092.1 GCA_946540105.1 uncultured Prevotella sp.
TGCTGCTGACACTCTATAGCGGCGAGTGGTTTGAGAACATGCGCCAGTCGGGCATCAGCGTCCAAGCCAACGTACCCTATCGGCGTGAGACCTTCTCGAACAAGCGCATCCTGCTAGACTTTGATGATGGCTTCAACATGGCGGAAGTGGGCGAGATTGCTGCCGATGCACGCTCAAAGGCACTTGGCCGCATTCTGCACGACCTGGATTCGATACACGAATTCAATGACTCGGTGGGTCACGCCTACTATTATGAAGCTAAGCAGATAGTGTTCAACCGCCCTGCCCTGTCGCGCAACGACTCGCTGAAACTGGCTTCGCGCATCAAACAGGGACACATCGTGAATATTGACAGCGCCTACCAGAATCTGCCTGACAAGCAGAAGCAGAATGTCGTACGCGTAGCGGTCAACGATGCTCATACAGCATACACCAATCTGGAGTATAAAGCCGACTACTCCGAATGGCTGAATCGCGATGAACGCATGCACCGGATGGAAGCCATCAACAAGTTCACGCTGTCGCTCTCGTGCATCATCTTCTTCTTCATCGGCGCACCCCTGGGAGCCATCATCCGCAAAGGCGGACTGGGTGTTCCCGTCATCATCAGCGTCATCGTGTTCATCGTGTTCTACATCCTTGACAACACCGGCATGCGTATGGCTCGTGCCGACGAGTGGACGGTATGGTTCGGCAAACTGCTGGGCACCGCCGTGCTGTCACCCATCGCCTTCTTCTTCACATACAAAGCCAACAAAGACTCAACGGTATTCAATGTAGACCTGTACAAGACACTGATGATGCGCGTCCTGGGACTGCGCCAGAAGCGACATATCGTACGCAAGGAGGTCATCATTGAAGACCCGAAGTACCTTATTGATGCCGACATGCTGATAAGCATCGAGAAGGAGATTCGTGCCTACAACCAGAAGCACAAGTTGCTGAACTGGCCCAACCCCATCAAGGTCTTCTTCCGCGCAGGTGACGACAATGCCATTGAGCACATTGCCACCGTGCTGGAAGTGGCTATTGAAGACCTCTCAGCCACACGCGACAAACTGGTGCTCACGGAAATCAACAAGTATCCCGTCATTATCGCCAATGCGCATACCAGACCCTTCAAGCGCCGCTGGATGAATGCCCTGACGGGACTGCTACTGCCGGTGGGCATCTTCTTCTACTTCCGCATGCTGCGCTTCCGCTTCCGCCTGTACAAGGACCTGCAGCAGATACAGCGCGTCAACGAGCGGCTGCTGCCACAGCTCGAAGAACTGGGCTACCACCAAGGTGAGATGAACGAATACCTCTATGTAAATAAAGATAAAGAGGGCGACAAACAATAAAACAACACTTTTTACGTACATTATATATATAAAGATATGGAAGACATCAAACTGAACACCATCGAAGAGGCACTTGTCGACTTTAAAGAAGGCAAGTTCGTCATTGTGATAGATGACGAAGACCGTGAAAACGAAGGAGACCTCATCTGTGCTGCCGAGAAGATAACGCCTGAGATGGTGAACTTCATGCTGAAGAACGCACGCGGGGTGCTCTGCGCTCCCGTCACCATCAGCCGTGCCCAGGAGTTGGAACTGGCACACCAGGTACAGGATAACACCTCGCTGTTAGGCACCCCGTTTACGGTAACCGTTGACAAGATTGAAGGCTGCTCGACAGGCGTCTCTGCCCACGACCGCGCAGCAACCATCCGCGCACTGGGAGACCCTGCATCAACACCCAAGACCTTCGGCCGACCTGGTCACATCAATCCGCTGTATGCACAAGACAACGGCGTGCTGCGCCGCTCCGGTCATACCGAAGCCGCCATCGACCTCTGTAAACTGAGCGGCCTGTATCCTGCAGGAGCCCTCATTGAAATCATGAACGATGACGGCACGATGGCACGCATGCCGCAACTGCTGGTTTTTGCCAAAAAGCACGGACTGAAAATCATCACCATCAAAGACCTCATAGCTTACCGCCTGAAAAAAGAGAGTCTGGTGGAGCGAGGCGAGGAGGTTGACATGCCGACAGACTACGGACACTTCCGACTCATCCCCTTCCGCCAGAAGTCCAACGGACTGGAACACATGGCACTGATTAAGGGCGAATGGCGAGAGGACGAACCCGTTCTAGTTCGCGTACACTCTTCGTGCATGACGGGCGACATCCTGGGCTCAAAACGTTGCGACTGCGGCGAACAGCTGCACAAGGCAATGCAGATGATTGAGCAGGAAGGACGAGGCGTCATTGTCTACATGCAACAAGAAGGAAGAGGCATCGGACTGATGAACAAGATTGCTGCCTATAAACTGCAGGAAGAAGGACTGGACACCGTTGATGCCAACGTACACCTGGGCTTCAAACCCGATGAACGCGACTACGGCTGTGGTGCACAGATACTGCGTCAGTTGGGCGTACAGAAGATGCGCCTGATGACCAACAACCCCGTGAAGCGAGTAGGACTGGAGGGCTACGGACTGGAAATCGTGGAGAACGTACCCATCGAGACCACACCGAACCCCTATAACCTGCGCTATCTGCAGACAAAGAAGGAGCGCATGGGACACACGCTACACCTGAAGTAAGCATAAAAAGATATAAATTAAAAAGAATAAACACATGGCACAATTATCCGATCGCTTGCAACGCCTGGCACCCTCTGCCACGCTGGCAATGTCACAGAAGAGTTCTGAAATGAAAGCTCAGGGCATCGATGTCATCAACATGAGTGTAGGAGAACCCGACTTCAACACCCCCGACCACATCAAGCAAGCTGCCAAACTTGCTATTGACGAGAACTACTCGAAGTACTCACCTGTTCCTGGCTATCCTGACCTGCGTCAGGCCATTGCCCGAAAGCTGGAGCGCGAAAACCACCTGCGCTATACGCCTGCAGAGATTCTGGTGTCAAACGGTGCCAAGCAGAGCGTCTGCAACACGGTAATGGCACTGGTTAACCCAGGTGATGAAGTCATCATACCCGCACCCTACTGGGTAAGTTATCCGCAGATGGCACTCCTGGCAGGTGGCAAACCCGTTATCGTTGAAGCCGGCTTTGAACAGAACTTCAAGATGACTGCCGAGCAGCTGGAAGCCGCCATCACACCCAAGACCCGTCTGCTCATACTCTGCTCGCCCAGCAACCCTACGGGCAGCGTCTATTCGAAGCAGGAGCTGGAAGCACTGGCAGCAGTCATCCTGAAACACGAAGACCTGTACGTGCTGGCTGACGAGATATATGAGCACATCAACTACGTAGGCAAACACGAGTCGATAGCTCAATTCCCAGGCATGAAGGAGCGCTCCATCATTGTCAACGGTGTCAGCAAGGCTTACGCGATGACCGGATGGCGCATTGGATACATCGCAGCTCCCGAATGGATTGTCAAGGGCTGTAACAAACTGCAGGGACAGTATACCAGCGGACCGTGCAGCGTCAGTCAGAAGGCTGCCGAATTTGCCTACACCCAGAGTCAGGAGTGCGTAGAACAGATGCGTCAGGCCTTTGAGCGCCGCCGTAACCTTATCGTGAAACTGGCAAAGGAGATTCCTGGACTGGAAGTCAACATTCCCGAAGGCGCCTTCTACCTGTTCCCCAAGTGCTCCAGCTTCTACGGCAAGACGACACCCGATGGCAATGTCATCAAGAACTCCACCGATCTGGCAATGTACCTGCTCGAAAAAGGACATGTAGCCACAGTGGGCGGCGATGCCTTCGGCGACCCAGACTGCTTCCGCATGAGCTATGCCACCAGCGACGAAAACATCGAAGAAGCTATGCGCCGTATTGGTGAGGCTCTGGCAGCCTTGAAGTAGTAGAATAGACGGTAAATGTTAAAAGAAAAGAACGAAATTGAGAAATATCAAGTTAAAAGTTCTTAAATTGAACGAAAGTCCGTCTTAAATGCTTATCTTTGCCGAGAATTGGAAGTACCCTCTAGCTAGCCACGGACTTCTTGTTCAAAGACAAACTACTTTAAATCAGATACATAATTTAATAACTACATTATTTATAACTAAAAAATTAAAATTAAAATTTATGGCAACAAATGCAAAGGCTGCAGCCCCAGCCAAGACTTCGGGCTTCACAGGTATGAAGAATGCATGGATCATCCTCGTTATCTGCTGTGTATTAGGTTATTGCGTATGGTATTTCGTGATGGGTAACCCCGACAACTTCATCGGTGGTGACCGTAGTGGACATCCCGCTAACCTGCTTGGTACAGTGTATAAAGGTGGTTTCGTTGTAGGTCTTATCCTGACTTTGTTATTCACCGTTATCTGCCTCGGTTTCGAGCGTTTCTTCGCTATCCGCACCGCTTCTGGTAAGATGAACCTCGCTAAGTTCACTGCTCAGGTGAAGGACGCCATCAAGGCTCAGAAGTTTGATGAGGCTAAGGCTCTGTGCAACAAGATGCAGGGTTCTGTTGGCAACGTCGTTCTGTCAACTATCAACATGTATCAGACTGTAGAGACTGACAGCACACTGAAGAAGGCCGCTAAGATTGCTAAGATTCAGCAGGCTCACGAAGAGGCTACTCAGCTGGAGATGCCTACCCTGCAGATGAACATGGCAATGGTTGCTACCATCGTTTCTCTGGGTACCCTGACCGCTCTGTTCGGTACTGTGCTCGGTATGATTGGATCGTTCCAGGCTCTGTCTGCTGGTGGTGGTGCTGACTCTATGGCTCTGTCTGCCGGTATTTCTGAGGCCCTTGTGAACACAGCATCTGGTATTTTGACCTCTTGGGTTGCTACCGTTGTTTACAACTTCTTCTCTAACAAGATCGACAAGCTGACTTACGCTCTCGACGAGATTGGTTTCACAATCGCTGCTACTTACGATTCTAACCACAACGAGGCTTAATTTTCAGTCCATTCACTTAAAACCCTAAAAACCGTTTTAGAATGGCTAAAGTTAAGATACAGAAAAAAGACATCTGGATTGACAT
>CAMNIA010000093.1 GCA_946540105.1 uncultured Prevotella sp.
AAGGTGGCGCTTTACATTGTTTAAGCTGGAATGTATATCTGCCAGAACATGAGTAAAATGTAAATCACCCCCCATGAGATAGTGGCTGCCTTTCTTCATTGAAAGATTCCAACGAAAAGTGGATTTTCTTTTGTCGTTTGCCCATTTATTTGTAACTTTGCAGCGTTGCTCAGCGAGAAAAAAAAGAAAAAAATGAAGTCTGCTGCCATTATCATTCCAGAAGGATGTCGTGAGGTCCTGTTGCACGCCTGTTGCGCTCCTTGCTCCTCGGCTATTGTCGAGTGGCTGCTGCAGCACGGTGTGAAGCCAACCATATTCTATTATAATCCTAATATCTATCCGCAACAGGAGTATTGCATCCGTAAGGAGGAAAGCAAGCGGCATGCGGAGTCGCTGGGCATCAGGTGGATAGACGGTGACTACGACCATGAGGCTTGGCAACGGGGTGTCAGCGGACTGGAGTCAGAACCCGAACGCGGTCGGCGCTGTGAACAGTGTTTTACGCTTCGGCTATTGGCGACGGCAAGGAAGGCGCAGGAGCTGGGAATGACATTCTTTGCCACAACACTGGCTTCGAGCCGCTGGAAGAATCTGGAACAGGTGAACAGGGCAGGGCTTATGGCGGCAGAGACAGTCAACGCACAACAGCCATCAGGCAGCGTCAGCTTCTGGCCACAGAACTGGCGCAAGGGTGGGCTGCAGGACCGCCGCAACCAACTGCTCAAGGAATATCACTTCTACAACCAACAGTATTGTGGCTGCGAGTACTCTGTCCGTCAGTCGGAAGCCCTCACCAAACCACAGCTGCGCCAGCTGATGCGTCAGGCCAAGCAGCGACATGCCGACCAGTTGCCGTCGTTGTCAGCCGACGTCTGTCGCCGCCTGTCATCACTGCTTGCTGATGCCAAGGTCGTTATGGCATATTGGCCTCTGCCCGACGAGGTAGATATACGTCCGTTGCTCGACATGCTGGCAACGAGCGGCAAGACGGTGCTGTTGCCGAAGGTGACGGGTGACGAGACTATGGAGTTGCACCGCTACACGTCTCGTGACGAGATGGCTGAGGGAGCTTTCCACATCATGGAACCCACGGGACCTCTCTTCGCTGCTGAAGAACAGATAGATGTCGCCCTGATACCCGGCGTAGCTTTCGATGCTGCCTGCCACCGGTTGGGTAGGGGGAAGGGTTATTACGACCGCTTCCTCAGCAGACACCTCACAGCTTCAACTTCTCACCCCTCACCTCGTCTGATAGGTGTCTGCTTCCCTTTCCAGCGTGTGGCTGACGTTCCGTCGGAGACGCATGACGTCGTGATGGACGAAGTGGTGTCGTGATGAAAAAACGGACGGACTATTTGGTAACTCCATTTTTTCTTTGTACCTTTGCACACCAAAAATATACGTATATATTATGTTTGAGAATTTAAGCGAGAGACTTGAACGGTCGTTCAAGATACTGAAGGGTGAAGGGAAAATCACCGAGATTAACGTTGCGGAAACCCTGAAAGATGTGCGCAAAGCCTTGTTGGATGCCGATGTCAACTACAAGGTTGCCAAGACTTTCACCGATACCGTAAAGCAGAAGGCGCTGGGCATGAACGTGCTGACAGCCATCAAACCAGGACAGCTGATGGTGAAGCTGGTGCACGACGAGCTGGCAGAACTGATGGGTGGAAAGGCAGTAGACCTGAAGCTGGAAGGCCGTCCGGCTATCATCCTGATGTCGGGTCTGCAAGGCTCCGGTAAGACCACCTTCTCGGGTAAGTTGGCTAACATGCTGAAGACACGTCAGCACAAGAGTCCGCTGCTGGTAGCCTGTGACGTATATCGTCCTGCAGCCATCGAACAGCTGAAGGTGGTGGGCGAGAGCATTGGCGTGCCTGTCTATACGGAGCCCGACAACAAGAACGTGGTGGAGATTGCCCACAACGCCATCAAGGAAGCAAAGGCGAAAAACTATAACGTCGTCATCATTGATACCGCTGGTCGTCTGGCTATAGACGAGGAGATGATGAACGAGATTTCGACACTGAAGCAGGCTGTCACTCCTGACGAGACGCTGTTTGTCGTTGACTCGATGACTGGTCAGGACGCTGTCAATACCGCTAAGGAGTTTAATGACCGTTTGGATTTTGACGGTGTAGTGCTGACAAAACTCGATGGTGACACCCGTGGCGGTGCAGCACTCTCGATACGTACCGTAGTCACCAAGCCCATCAAGTTTGTCGGTACTGGCGAGAAGATGGAAGCCATAGACGTGTTCCATCCTGAACGCATGGCAGACCGCATTCTCGGAATGGGTGATGTCGTCTCGCTGGTGGAACGCGCTCAGATGCAATTCGACGAGGAGGAAGCCAAGCGTCTGGAGAAGAAGATCCGTAAGAACAAGTTTGACTTCGACGACTTCATGAGCCAGATTCAGCAAATCAAGAAGATGGGTAACATCAAGGAGCTCGCCTCGATGATTCCTGGTGTGGGTAAGGCCATTAAAGACCTGGACATTGACGATAACGCCTTTAAGGGCATCGAGGCAATCATCAACTCGATGACTCCCAAGGAGCGTGCAAATCCAGACATCATCAACCAGAGTCGCCGCCTGCGTATTGCCAAGGGCAGCGGAACGAAGATAGAAGAGGTGAACCGTCTGATGAAGCAGTTTGACCAGACCCGCAAGGTGATGCACATGGTAGCAGGAGGAGGCAACTCGCGCATGGCACAGATGGCAAACATGATGAAGAACATGAAAGGCGGAATGCCGAAGTTCTGAAGATGTATGAAGTGAGAAGTATGATGTAAGAAATTAAAACTCGAAAAAAAATATGCAACTGATTGACGGAAAGGCCACAGCTACAGCCATTAAGGCAGAAATAGCAGAAGAGGTAAAGGAGATTGTCGCCAGAGGTGGCAAGCAGCCCCACTTGGCAGCAGTGTTGGTTGGTCACGACGGAGGCAGCGAAACCTACGTAAAGAACAAGGTGTTGGCTTGCGAGGCTTGTGGTTTCAAGAGTACCCTCATCCGCTACGAGGACACCATCAGCGAGCGCGAACTCCTGGACTGTGTAGATAAGCTGAACCGCGACGAAGACATTGACGGATTCATTGTTCAGCTGCCCCTGCCCAAGCACATTGACGAGCAGAAAATCATCGAGGCGATAGACTACCGCAAGGATGTCGACGGCTTCCATCCCATCAACGTGGGACGCATGGCTATCGGTCTGCCTTGTTTCATCTCAGCCACACCGCTTGGCATCATCACCCTGCTGAAACGCTACAACATCCAGACATCAGGTAAGAAATGTGTCATCCTCGGTCGCTCCAACATCGTTGGTAAGCCTATGGCTCAGCTGATGATGCAAAAGCAATATGGCGATGCAACCGTTACCGTCTGTCATTCGCGCTCGAAAACGCTGAAGGAAGAGTGTCGTCAGGCTGACATCATCATTGCAGCCATCGGACAGCCCGACTTTGTCACTGCCGACATGGTGAAAGAGGGCGCCGTCATCATTGATGTCGGTACCACCCGTGTGCCTGATGCAACAAGGAAGAGCGGCTTCCGTCTCAATGGCGATGTGAAATTTGACGAGGTGGCACCTTTGTGCTCATTCATCACGCCCGTCCCTGGAGGTGTCGGTCCGATGACCATCTGTTCGCTGATGAAAAATACCCTTGCCGCAGGCAAGAAGGAATACTATAAGTAATTGACCCTTGACAGCAGAAGCGTATTATCAGCAAGGCAATGCTTACAGGAAGCAGGGGTTATGGCATGAAGCCATCAACTGTTATATTCAGGCCATAGAACTTGACCCTGACAGTCCTGCGGTGGAAGCCAAGCGCATGCTTGATGACATCATGTCATTCTACAACAAAGATGCGTATAACCCCTAAAGAGACTTAGGCTCCAAAGTACTCTTGCAATTCGGCAGAAGCGCTGCCTTCGTGGTTGGGCAAGTCACGAATGATGCTGCCATGCTCCAAGAGAGCGATGCGCGTAGAGATGTCAACGGTGTGTTGCAAGTTGTGACTGGATATGAGAATCGTGGAGCCTGTCTCGTTGGCGTATTCAGTCAGCAGGTGTTTCAGCAACAGCTGGCTCGTGGGGTCAAGAAAGTTGAAAGGCTCGTCAAGGATGACGATATCAGGACGGCGCAGCAGCGCAGAGATGATACCGACCTTCATCTTGTTGCCAGAGGAGAGGTTGCGTATGAGTTTCTTCTGACCAAAAATCTCACCACCAGAAAAGCGCTCGAAACGCGTCAGGCGTTCGTCAACTTCAGCTTGATTGATGCCCGAAATCTTACCCAAGAAAGAGAAATACTCTTCAGGAGTAAGGAAATCAATCAGAAAACCTTCGTCAATATATGCACCGACATACGGTTTCCATGCCTCAGACGTTGCAGGGTTGATGAAGACGCCTTGCGCAGCGTCTTCAGGAGTGGTAGCAGGTGAGTCGGGTGCAGCAGGTGCAGCAGAAAGACAATAGGTGACGGCACCGCCATCGGGCTGCAACAAGTCGAGCAACAAACGGAAGAGCGTGGTTTTGCCAGCTCCGTTGTTTCCTACAAGACCGAGGATATCACCCTTGTTGATGGTGAACAAGGGGATATCGCAGGCAACAGTATCGCCAAACTGCTTTTTGAGATTTTCGATTTTAATCATTTTTTT
>CAMNIA010000094.1 GCA_946540105.1 uncultured Prevotella sp.
TACGGGCTGCAACTTCCGCTGCCTGAACTGTCAGAACCATGAGATTTCGCAGGTCTCGCAATCAGAGGTAGGACATTATGATCTCTCGCCAGAAGCCATTATTGAACTCTGTATAGAACACCATTGCCCTGGCATCGCCTACACCTACACGGAGCCGTTGACTTACCTTGAATACATCACAGACACGGCTCGGCTGGCACACGAAGCTGGACTCTGGAACATCCTCGTCACAGCGGGCTATGTCTGTCAGGAACCATTGAAAGACCTGCTGCCATACCTTGATGCTGCCAACATCGACCTGAAATCATTCTCCGATGACATCTACATGAAGGTCAGCGGTGGTCATCTGCAGCCCGTGCTTGACACCATCCTCGCCATGCGCGATGCAGGCGTATGGATAGAACTGACGAATCTCGTCATTCCTGGCATCAACGACGATATGCAGATGATTCGCCAGATGTGCCAGTGGATAGCAAGCCACGGCCTTGCTGACAATCCCCTGCATTTCAGCCGTTTCTTCCCTCGCTATAAGTTGCAGGACATTCCTCCGACTCCCGTCCACACACTGAAGGAAGCCAGGCGAATCGCCATCGAAGAAGGCATCAAGCATGTGTATCTAGGTAATGTATAGCACAATACTCTAACACACAAATACAATAATACGACAATATAGAAATACTCTAATACATCAAACAGGCGGTGTTATATCTTGTCGAGTGCCTGTCGGATGTCTGCCAGGATGTCGTCGATGTCTTCGATGCCTACGGAGAGACGGATGAGGTCGGGGGCGACTCCTGCCTCGCGAAGCTGTTGGTCGCTCAGTTGGCGATGGGTGTGGCTTGCGGGATGTAGCACGCAGGTGCGGGCATCAGCGACGTGTGTGACGATAGCTATCATGCGCAGAGAGTCCATGAACTGAACGGCGGTCTGGCGCGTTCCTTTGAGTCCGAAGGCGATGACACCGCAAGAGCCGTTAGGCATATATTTCTGTGCCAGCGCATAATTCTTGTCGGAGGGCAGGCCGCAATAATTCACCCAAGCTATCCGACTGTCACTCGCCAGGAACTCAGCAACACGCTGGGCGTTCTTGCAATGTTGCGCCATGCGAAGATGAAGCGTCTCTAGTCCGATGTTGAGCAAGAAGGAGTTTTGAGGGGCAGGTATAGAACCGAGGTCGCGCATGAGTTGTGCGACGAGTTTGGTACAATATGCCATCTTGCCGAAGCGCTTGGTATATGTGAGTCCGTGATACGATGCATCAGGTGTTGTGAGACCAGGGAACTTGTCGGCATGTGCATCCCAGTCGAAGTTGCCGCTATCGACAACACAGCCGCCGACCTGTGTGGCGTGTCCATCCATATACTTTGTTGTGGAGTGAGTTACGATGTCGGCTCCCCACTCGAAAGGTCTGCAGTTGACGGGGGTGGGGAAGGTGTTGTCAACAATGAGGGGTACGCCATGTTTGTGTGCTATGCGTGCAAACTTCTCGATGTCGAGAATCTGACAACCAGGATTGGAGATGGTCTCTCCAAACAGAGCTTTAGTGTTGGGGCGGAAGGCACGTTCGATTTCTTCCTCACTGGCTTCCTGAGAGATGAAGGTGCATTCGATGCCGAGTTTCTTCAGCGTGACCCCAAAGAGGTTGTAAGTGCCGCCATAGATCTCGTTTGAAGTGATGAAATGGTCGCCTGCCTCGCAGATATTGAAGATGGCATAGAAGTTAGCTGCCTGACCAGAAGAGGTGAGTACGGCACCCACGCCTCCTTCGAGAGCTGCTATCTTAGCGGCTACGGCATCGTTGGTTGGATTCTGCAGTCGTGTATAGAAATAGCCTTCCTTCTTCAGGTCGAAGAGGTCAGCCATCTCTTCTGTATTATCGTACTTGAATGTGGTGCTTTGGAAGATAGGGAGCACGCGTGGTTCACCGTTTTTTGGTTGCCATCCTGCCTGAACGCAGAGGGTGGCGGTCTTCATTTTCTGAGTCATAATCAAATTTTGTTTAATTATCTGTTGTGTTGTATTTTGCTATGAAATCGTCTTCAGAGATGATAGCGATGCCGAGTTCTTTGGCTTTTTTGTTCTTTCCAGAGGTTGAGTTGACATCATTATTTATAAGGTATGATGTGGATGCGCTGACTGCTGATGCGACTTTTCCGCCCTGCGACTCGATGTACGCTTTGAGTTCGTTACGATTTTTGTAATGGTGTACATCGCCCGTGATGACGAAAGTCAGTCCCTCACAGCGGTTACCCGTCGGTGCGAGCTGCGCTGAGGTGACTTCAATCTTGCTCAGCAGGTTGCTGTAGCGCTCCCAATTACGGGCATCGCGAAACCAGTTGACGAACTGTGCTGACTTCTCCGGTCCGATGCCATTGACGTGGGCAAAGACCTCCTGCGGCTCGGCCTGAGGCGTGAAGAGGTCAGTGCTTTGTCGGGTAGCTTCATTGACGAGGTCGTCCAAGGAATATGCCGACAGCAGGCGTTTGCAGACATCGATGCCGCAAAGCGGGATGTTGAGTGCGTAGAGCAAGCGGTGAGCCTCCACCTGACGGCTTTTGTCAATGGAACGCATAATGTTGGATGCCGACTTCTCGCCAAAGCCCTCCATACGCGACAATTCATGGATGTGCTGGCGCAGGTCGTAGATGTCGGCATACTCAGAGACCCATCCTAAGTTGATGAATTTCGAGAGTGTCTGTTCAGAGATGCCGTCAATGTTCATGCCTTCCTTGCTGACGAAGCGTGCAAACTTGCGCAGTTGCTTGGCAGGGCACTCGCTGTTGGTACAGTGCAGTGTTTTGGTTGTGCTGATGTCGCTGGTTTTTACCACAGCAGGAGCATGACAGACGGGGCATCTGTCAGGAATGACGAACGTTCCGATGGATTCGGCTACGGCAATCACCTTAGGAATAATCTTGTTAGCCTTGATGACGCTGATGCGTGTACCTGGACCGCCAATGCCCAGTCGCAGACACTCGCTGATGTTACACAGCGAAGCACGCTTGACAGTGGTACCCTCCAACTCAACTGGCTGGAAGACGGCGACAGGCGAAATGGTGCTGGCGGCACAGGACCATTCTATCTCTTGCAGCACGGTGTCGGCTGACTCGTCCTGCCACTTGAATGCCAATCCTGCTCGCGTTGCATGATGACCTGTGACGGAACCAGTCTGGGCGTATTCAGTATCATCATAACATATCACAAGACCATCAACGGGGAAGGGATTCTGTTTGGTTGTGACTTTCTGGGTAAACGCAGCCAGACCGTTCTCTACAGCTTCCAGTGTGGGGTGTTCCAGAAAAAGTCGCTCGACGGTGTTGAAACCTTGTTGGTCGAGCCACGACATGCGGTTGCCCCAGCGCTGCATTGAGGTGAGCGATGATTCGTGAGCAGTGAGCAGAGTCTCGTCTATATATACTAAGGTAAAGGGTATCCACTGAATATGGCGCTGTCGTACCTCGTCAACGTCTTTCAGAGTTAGCGAACCCGAAGCCAAGTTGCGCGGATTTGCATAGTCTTCGCCGCTCTCCATGAGGAAGCGTTCGAAGTCTTCGTACGAGATGACAGCCTCACCACGAATGACGAGATGTCCCGAGAAGCCGATTTCCTGTGGTATTCCTTTGATGGCTTTCGAGAGGTGTGTAATGTTGGTACCGATATGCCCATTTCCACGTGTGACAACCTTCTGTAAGTGTCCGTTGTCATAAGTAACAACGAGAGTCAGTCCGTCCAGTTTCCATGACAGCCAGATGGGGCGATCTTCTGCCCACTTCACGAGTTCGGAAGTCTGTTTGGTTTTAGCCAGCGAGAGCGCTGCAAACTCGTGCTCCTCTTTCTGACCGCTGATGGTATCTTCAGAAACACGTTGCGTAGGCGAGTCGGGTAGGGTGGTGCCCGTCTCTTCTTCCAAGCGGCGCAACTCGTCAAAACGCGCATCCCATTCGTAGTCGGTCATGCGTTCTGACCGTCCGTTATAATATTCGTTGCTGGCAGCATTCAGCTCGCTGATGAGCTGTTGCATCCGTTGTGTTTTTTCGTCTGCCATGTGTTTCTTTTTGTTTTTGCGAACGCAAAGGTACGGAAAAAATTTGGAAATTGAAAAAATTATGCTTACTTTTGTACCGAGAATTTAATTAAAACGGAAAACTGATGCAAAAACTGTTCTTTGAACTCATACGTGTAGCATTAGGACAACTGGATTGTGTAGATCGTGCTCCGCTGACTGAAGAATGGCCGGAACTATACCGTTTGTCGAAAGAACACGGCATTGCCGGCACGTGCTATCGTGGTGTAGAGAAACTCTTTGAGTTCGGACTCCGAGGACCGCAAGACCTGATGCTAGACTGGATGGAGGAGTCTGAAGACGCTTTCGATGCCGATGTCATCGAGCTCTATACCCCCATCCCGATGAAACACCCGCTTCGCAACAGACGGTGGCAGCAGATTCAGCACGACGCGGTAACACAGGGTCCCAATCCCACCATGCACCTGCTGTCGCTGCTGGTACACATTCACGAGCAGTTCGTCTACCAACGGTTGCCGCTGTTGCTGCTACTGGATGCCTACAGGCTGCTGAAGCGCATTGATGGACACTTCGAGCCTAATGTAGCCACCTTTAATAAAAATGTGCA
>CAMNIA010000095.1 GCA_946540105.1 uncultured Prevotella sp.
TAACGGCGGCGAGCCTCTGGTTTGATTGCGACAAGCCCCTGATTTGTCGGTGACAAGTCAGGGGCTTGCTGCGTTTATTGTGTACTGATTTTTTGGTGCAGTCTTGCTGCCTATCGTTACCTATCGCTGCATGTCGTACACCACCTGCATGAGTTGCTTGCCTAGGGCGTCGGCATCCTGCATGGTAGCGGCTTCGCTGTACACGCGGATGATGGGTTCGGTATTCGACTTGCGCAAGTGTACCCAGCGATCGGGGAAGTCGATCTTCACGCCGTCGATATCATTGACGGTAGCTGTGGGGTCTTGTGCAAACAGTTCCTTCACCTTCACGAGGATGGCATCGACATCGGTTTCGGGCGTCAGGTCGATGCGGTTTTTGGCTATCTGGTAGTCGGGGAACGTCTGACGCAGCGCGCTCACCTTGCAGTCTTTCGTTGCCAACGAGGTCAGGAAGAGTGCAATGCCGACAAGTGCATCGCGACCGTAGTGACTCTCGGGATAGATAACGCCACCATTGCCTTCACCACCGATGACGGCGCCCACCTCCTTCATCTTGGTAGTGACGTTGACTTCGCCTACAGCAGCGGCAGCATAACGGCCGCCGTACTTCTCTGTAACATCGCGCAGAGCACGCGTCGACGAGAGATTGGAAACGGTATAGAGGGGAGCATCTTTTCGCGCCGTATGCTGCAACACGTAGTCGGCAACGCTGACGAGCGTGTATTCTTCACCAAACATCTGGCCTTTCTCGTCAATAAATGCCAAACGGTCAACATCAGGGTCGACCACGATGCCCAGGTCGTAGGCGCCGCTCTTCATCTCTTGCATGATACCTGAGAGGTTCTTTTCAAGGGGCTCCGGATTGTGGGCAAAGTCGCCCGTCACCTGACCGTTGAGGAACTTATAGGTAACGCCCAAGCGATTGAGCAGTTTAGGCAGGACGAGACCTCCCACGCTGTTGATGCTGTCGACGCAAACGCGGTACTTCTTCTTTGCTATCAGGTCGGCATCGACCAACTGCAAGTCGAGTACCGACTGCACATGACGGTCGTCGAAAGAGTCGTCGTACACCACCTTTCCCAGCTGGTCAACGTCAGCATAGCAGAACTGCTCTTTGGCAGCCATGTCAAGCACCTGCTGTCCGTCGGCAGCCGTCAGGAACTCGCCCTCGCTGTTAAGCAGTTTCAGGGCGTTCCACTGGCGCGGATTATGCGATGCAGTGATGATGATACCGCCATCGGCCTGCGACATGCGTACAGCCAACTCGGTAGTCGGTGTGGAAGCATATCCGATGTCAAGCACGTCGAACCCCATACCCACCAAGGTGCCACACACCACGTCGCGCACCATGGGTCCGGAAATGCGTCCGTCGCGCCCAACAACAATCTTCTTCTTTCCCTCCTTGCCTTTGCCTATGAACATAGCATAGGCCGTTGTAAACTTAACAATGTCCAGCGGGTTGAGAGTATCGCCTGTGGCTCCGCCGATGGTGCCACGTATTCCTGATATCGATTTAATAAGCGTCATAAGAATAAACAATAGTTTTTATAATGAGCGTTGAAAGCTGATTTCATAAAAATAAGGTACAACACTGGCTGATGCGGTAGCCGTACCCTGGGAGTGAGGAACGATAAGTCTGACCTTTGCCACCTCATCGTCAGCCTCCTCGGTGTAACCCACATTGATATAGTTCAGTGGGACGAGCCATCCGGAGGGCACCGTCGAAGAGCCATGGTACTGGTACATCATGCCTTCGATGAACGATGCGGTGATTGTTGTTCCCGTACGTTTGACATTCATCTTGTCAAGGTATCTGGAGACATCGATGGTGCCGACGCCCGTCAACACCTTATAGGCATGAATGTCGTTACGATTGACGATGGAATCGGTCTGGATGTTGCGCTCATAGAAGCGGCACAACAGGACGACGTTCTTGTTTTCCTCCAACTTGCTGCCACTCCCCTTGCGCACTATCTGCATATACACGCCGTTACGCGAGAAGCGTACATACTGGTTCGTCTTCAAGTCAGTGGTTTGACCCTGAGCGTTGAAGGTAGCCTCATCAATAACGTTGATGCCCTGACTGGAAATAAAGTTGCTGATAGCGGCCTGCTCTTTTTCCTTCATGTCGGCATAGGTCTCAATCTTCTCACATCCTGCCATCAAGAGCAACGTGCAGAGAACCACTATGGAGTAAATAAATCTTTTCATGCTTACGTTCGTGTTGTAAAATCGAGGCAAAGGTAGTAATAAAAAACGAAAACCTTGCTCATTTGCATTATTTTAACGTGTCTTCAAACGCTTTTAACGCCTCCTCGACCACCTTGACAGCGTCGTCGATGGAACAATACAAGCGTCCGCCAGAGGCATTGAGATGTCCGCCGCCATTGAAAAAGCGCGCCGCCATGTCGTTGCACGGAAACTTATCGACCGACCTCAGCGACACCCATATCAGGTTGTTCTTGTCAGTATCTTCACGCAGAGAGATGCTCAGTTTCAAGCCCTTTATCTGCAACGGCATGTTAACCAGTCCCTCGGCATCGCCCTTGATGAAATGGAACTCCTTGAGGTCGTGCCGCGTCAGCGTGAAGTAGGCGGCATGGCGCGCTTCGTCAACCACCAATTTGTTACACAGTACGTGCCCCACCAGGCGCAGACGATGTTCAGAATAGTTGTGATAGACGTTGCGGTAGATTTTGTCTTTATCGATGTGCTTGGTAAGCAACTGCGAGATGATAAAGAAGATGTCGGGGTTATTGCTGTTATAGGTAAAAGCGCCCGTATCCGTCATCATGCCGGTATAGACGGGTATGGCATAGTTTTTTGTTTGTTGCTCGAAAAGTCCCAGCTGCCAAACTACGCGAAACACCAGTTCGCAGGTTGACGAAGCCTCAGGATGAGAGATGCAGAGCACGGCGTCGATGTCCGGCCCCGGATGGTGGTCGATGAGTACTTTCTTGGCTGGCGAGGCAACGAGGGCGGCAGCCATCTCGTCGGTACGCGAGGCGCTGTTGAAGTCCAGACAGAATACCAGTTGTGCCATCTTCAGCATCGTATCGACAAAATCCTTGCGCTTATCATAGCGCACCACTTTCTGCGTGTTGGGTAGCCACTGGAGGTAGTCAGGGTACTGGTCGGGCACCGCCATCACGACATCCTTTCCTAATTGGCTCAACACTTCGCCCATCGCTAACATAGAGCCCATGGCATCGCCATCAGGATTCTGGTGACAGCACAACATCACAGTATTGGACTCATCAATGAGGGAGCGCAATTGGGTGCACTCCCTCTCAGTCATTATTGGCTCAAGCATTACCAATTCAAAAAACCATTTACCGATTAAAACAACTTGGCGGGGTAGACACCCTCGTCAACTAACTGCTGTATGCGGTCAACCGTTGTCTGGCGGTCAGCAGCATAGGTCACGCCGAACCACTTCGATGTCGTATCAAGGACCTTGACGGTGGCGGTACCTTCCTGTATCAGCTTGTTGACCATCAGCGGGATGAAGAACTCAGCCTTCAGGTTCTGCATGTTCTTCTCGTCGCTGAGGAACTCCTTGAAATACTCCTCGGAATACTGGAAATAATCAGGAGTGAAGCCCCAGACGTTCATCGAAACGGGGGTCTCGTCCTTCACGGCTACCCACTGGCCTTGTTCGTCCTTATAGCGAACAGCCTCATCGGGGCTGCCAGCATTGGAGCCGTCGGCGGCACAGCGTACTATCTCCGTACGCTCGACAACCGTTGTCAGACATCCTTCAGCATCCGTCGAGCAGATGCCGCGAGCCACCGTACCATTCTCACTCAGCGTGTTGCCCACGCGGAAGCCCACCATAGCATATTGGTTTTTAGCCCCTTCAGGCAGCGAGCTCAGGAAGCGGCCCATCACCATAAAGGCGTCGCGGTTGTAGAAGTCGTCGCAGTTGATAACACAGAAAGGCTCCTTGATGATGTCCTTTCCCATCAGCACCGCATGGTTCGTACCCCATGGTTTCTGGCGCCCCTCGGGAACGCTGAAGCCAGAGGGCAGTGCGTCCAGTTCCTGGAAGCACAGTTCACACTGCACCTTTCCCTCGTACTTGGAAAGAATCTGCGTACGGAACTGCTCCTCGAAGTCTTTACGGATAACCCAAACTATCTTGCCAAAGCCTGCCTGGATGGCGTCGTATATTGAGTAGTCCATAATCGTCTCACCATTGGGTCCCAGTCCGTCGAGCTGCTTCAGGCCGCCATAACGGCTGCCCATGCCAGCTGCTAAAAGAAATAATGTTGGTTTCATTTTCTTCAGTTTTATACCTTATTTATATTATTTTGGCCGCAAAGGTACGAAGAAAAGCTTAAATAGCCAAATAAAAATAGACAAAAACAAAACGGCAGATACACAACGGCTCAACAAAAAAAAGAAAGCCCAACCGTTACGATTGAGCTTTCAGAGTTGCGGAGGCAGGATTCGAACGTGCGACCTCCAGGTTATGAGCCTGGCGAGCTACCAACTGCTCCACTCCGCGATGTTAACC
>CAMNIA010000096.1 GCA_946540105.1 uncultured Prevotella sp.
ATTAGGAGAAAAGTGCTTAACTTTGCAAACGAAATGTGTCTATAGATAATGACAATAACGAAATGAGAAATATGAAAAAGAGATCAGTATTGATGATGATGGTGCTGCTGTTGATGCAGACTATTACGGTATGGGCGCGTCCAGGCTATAAGGTGCCGGTTAACGTGCAGCAACCCGACGGCACAACGGTGGCTCTGGTGATGCAGGGTGACGAGTTCCATAGTTTTATGACAACGACCGACGGCTATACCGTCATTAAAGGTGATGACGGCTATTACCGCTATGCTGTCAAACAGGGTGATGACCTGAAGGCTTCGCCCTTCGTTGCCAAGGATGCCGAGCGCCGACAGGCTGACGAGCAGGCTTTCCTGGCAGGTAGCCAGAAGATGATAAGTGCCAAGATGTCTGAGGTTGGCAAGCGGTGGAAGGAGCAGGTCAGCAAGATGTATCGCACGACCTACGAGAACCTGCAGGACGGAGGGCGCCGCGCCATCACACCAGGAGCCATCTCCGAGCGCATAGACTACAAGAACTTCAAGGGACTTGTGGTGCTGGTGAACTGGAGTGACCGCTCGTTTAAGATTCAAAACCCTGCGGACTTCTACTCGAAACTGACTAACCAGAAAAACTATACCGACAACTCAAAGTCGCTGTACCCTTACAATGTGAAAGGTAGTGTGCGCGACTATTTCTATGACAACTCGATGGGTGTCTTCGACCCAACATTCGATGTGACGGGCCCTGTCACCATCGACATCTCGTGCGAATACCCCTGGCCGAAGGATGCAAGTGGCAATGTCCGCAGCGGTTGGGATAGTCGCGTCACCACCATATTAAAGGCGATAATGGCTAAGATAGACGACCAGGTAGACTTCAAAAACTACGACTTGGACAACGACGGCGTCATTGACATGGTGTATATCATCTTTGCCGGCTATGGCAGCTATGTGTCGGGTAATAACATGAAGTATATGTGGCCACATGCCGGCAGCGGTTCCGATATTTACACGACGAATGGCATCACCTATCGCGACTACTTTAACTTCCCGTCATACGACGGCAAGAAGTTCGGTCGCTATGCGTGCAGCATGGAGATTCAGGACTTGGAATCAGATGCCGCCCAGCATGCCTATCCTGACGGCATCGGTACCATGTGTCATGAATTCAGCCACGTGTTAGGACTGGCAGACCATTATGACACTGACTATGAACAAAATGGCGAAGCTACGACACCAATGTTATATGATGTCATGGACAACGGTGCCGACATTAATCAGGGCTTGTCACCTGTAGGCTACAGCGCCTTCGAACGCTATGTGCTGGGCTTTGCTGACCAGACGGTTACAACGCTCGATGTCGCTGGCAAGTACACGCTGGAGCCCCTGAATACCTCAAACAAAGGCTACATTGTCAAGGCAGCCAAGAACGGTGAGGTGTTCTACGTGGAGAACCGTCAAAAGCAAGGGTGGGACGAGTCGCTGCCAAAGCATGGACTCCTGCTGTGGCGCGTGGACCTCTCCAATACGGAGAAGTTTATCTCAAATAATGTCAACAACGTGAAAGGTGACGAGCGTCTTCAGATAGTCGACGGGGCACCATTTACAGACATCGACCTGACAGCTGCGACCAATACGACATGGGGCAGCAAGGGTGCCGTGATAGACCTCTATGACATTGCCACAAACGACGGTGTCATCTCGTTTGAAGCAGGCAAAGACGTCTATACGCCTATTGTCGAGGACTTCGAGAGCACCCCGTTGGCAGAGACTGGTGCCACAGGTCTTGCGGGCAAGTTCTGCACGTGGAGTCTGAACAACGCTTCCATCATTGCCAACACTGAGAGTTATGGCAACGGTCAGCATGTGGCATGTCTGAACAAGGGCGGCACGATAACCTCATCGGTAATCGACAAGCAGATTCGTACGCTGAAGTTTACCCTGAAGAATTCGGCAACTTCTGCCATCCGCTTCTATCTGCGTACCAGTACTGACGGCGGTAAGACCTGGGCTAACTATCCCACGACAACCAGCTATGCCGTTGTCCAGAAGTCGCAGTCGCGCAACCTGTCCTTCACGAAAATCCCTGCAAACAGCCAGATACAGTTGGCTGTCACCACAAACAGCGCTTCTGCCGGCGCAGCTGCTTGCTATGTTGATGACATCGCCATTACATACGATAAAGAGGGCAGCACCGGCATTGAAGGCATCAAGGCCAGTCTGCGTCAACAGAACAGCGCCATCTACAACCTGGCAGGCCAGCGTGTAGACAGCGCCTATAAGGGACTTGTCATCAAGGACGGCAAGAAAGTATTAGTGAAGTAGCTGGATTGCCAGCATCGTGAGGTCGTCGCTGCGTTCGGCATCACCCACGAAGTGATTTACAGCATCAGTCATTGCCTTGATAAGGGGCTCGGGCTGGTGCTGTTTTTGTTGTAACAGCGATGCAGCCAACTCCTTGACGCGCTGGTCGCCAAACTGTGCATGACTGGCATTCTCCGCTTCGTTAAGCCCATCGGTATAGAGGAAGATGGTGGTCTCGCGGTCAATGTCGGTCTCTTGCAGGGTAAACACCTTGTCCGCAATGACACCAGCGGGCAGGTTGGCATCGCAGGGCAGCAGTCCCACATCGCGACCAATCAGCATGGGCGCGTTATGACCGGCATTGCAATAGACCAGATGACCGTCGGTCAGGTTGAGGACTCCCACGAAGAGTGTGACAAACATACACGAGTCGTTGTTCTCGGCAAGGGCTTCGTTGAGCCCTGCCATAATCTTGTTGGGTGCTGAGATATGGGCGGAGATGTTGCGGAACAGCGAACGGGTGACAGCCATCACCAGCGAGGCGGGAACACCCTTGCCCGACACGTCACCAATGCAGAAGAACAGCTGGTCATCACGCAGATAGAAGTCGAAGAGGTCGCCACCTACAGCCTTGGCGGGTGTCAGACATCCGTAGATGTCGATGTCGTGGCGCTCAGGGAAGGGTGGGAAGACCTTCGGCAGCATAGCCATCTGGATGTCGTGGGCAATGCGCAACTCACTCATGAAGGATGCCCTGGCAGCCGTTGTCTGCTGCAGCTCTGCCACATAGTGTGCCAACGAGTGTTGCATGTTCTCGAACGAGTCGCACAACAGCTGGAACTCGTCGTGATTCTTCATGACTGGCAGCGGTGCATCGAAGTTTCCTTGCGCTATCTCGCCGGCAAAAACCGACAGGCGCTTCAGCGGTTTGGTGGAGTGGCGTACCACGAAATAACACACGATGAGCGCGACAATCATGCCGATGGTCATCACGAGGCAGATGACACCACCGACGAGGTATCCCTCAAGGTCAATAGCTTTAGCCGGAACCACGATGACCGTAGTCCAGCCTGTACGCTCGATAGAGGCAAAGAAGGCGTACGTTGCTTTCTTGTCAATCTCCACCTGTGCCAGTTCTTCATTTGTATCCACCAAATAGCCACGACTGCCTTGCTGGATGAGTTTTACCAGCTCGTCATCAGTCTGGGCTTTGGTTTGTGAAGCATTCTTATAGAAGTTGTCTTTAAGGATGCGCTGCATGTCGGGGTGTACCAGAAAAGTACCGTCGCGCTGAATGATGAAGCTGTGACCCAGATAATTCTCTCTCACATCGTCTGAGACGGACTCACTCTCACCATTCCCCAGCCAGCTGTTTACAAAGTTGTCTATGTCCACCTCGTTCATCTTCTGTTGCAGTTCGCTTAGCGAAACGTCGGCACCCATCACTCCCACAATGTTGCCGTGGGTGTCGCGAATAGGCTGCGTAAAAGTTGTCAGCACATCACGTGCACCCATATTGTCTAAATAAGCATCCGACCAAGAAGACTTGCCGGTTTCTATACACGTGCGAAACCACACCTCCTTCAGATAGTCGTGTTCGGCCGACCCTATCTGCTCTATCTCTATCTTGTCGCCGTTTCGACGTGCATAGAGCTCGAACCACCGCCCCTTTTTAGGGAAGTAGTTCTCCTTCAGTGCGATGCCCACACCCGTAGCTGCGGGATTTAGCTGCAGATACCATACCATCGCTTCGCGCATCGCCTTCTCGCTGCCCAAAGACTCTTCAATGTCTGGAAGGTTGTTGCTGGCACCCTGTTCAATGATGCTCAGCATGTTTTCTATGCGTGCGTTGGTATAATCCACCACGTTCATGTTGCGCGTACACTCCAGAGCCGTGATGGCAGAGTACGACAATAAGTACACCAGATAGGCGACGCATGCCATCGTGATGAGCAGCGACACCATAAGCCAACGGCTCAGTCTGCCGGCAAATGGACGAAAGCGTTTTTTCTTACTCATTCTTTTCAATAATAGTCTTACCTCTTAC
>CAMNIA010000097.1 GCA_946540105.1 uncultured Prevotella sp.
TGAAACCTGAAACCTGAAAAAAAGCCCCCTCAGTAATCTGAAGGGGGCTTTTTTCTGATTACACACCAGCTATGCTACCAGTGTGCTGCGCTTTGTCTTTCAGCAAGGGTAGTGTACTACACCCTATTAGAAACTCATGTCGCGCCATGTATCGGCCAGTTTATCCGAATGGCTGGTGACGGGCGTCTGCGGTTTACGCAGTTTCAACTCCATGGCACGCTGTGATACCTCGCTCTTAATCTGGTCAGACAGTGTTCCGAAGTTGATGAAGCCCTGTGTCGTCTGCAACTGGCGCAGCAGACAGTAGGTAAACAGTCCGTGACCCTCCTGTGGGTAGCCCTGTGCGGTCTCATTGCCCTGAGCAGCGGTGAACACCACGATGTTACCATCCGCGAAGGTGGGCTCCTCGGCTTCAATCTCTACGCCGCGCAGACCTTCGGTAACGCCTTCGTTGTTACGGTTTACACCGCTAAAGCAGGCATCGATAAAGACAGAAGTCTGATTGAAGGCCAGTTCGCCCAGCTTGTTGTAAAGTGCATCCAGAGCTATGCCACGCTGCGGATTGGTGCCTCTGACATCGGTAGGCAAGATGTATGCCTTGTTTTTATTCTTAACATCGGGTACGCCATGACCGGCATAGTAGACGATGAGATTCTTCTCCTCGCGATTGGGTATCTTGCTAATCCAGTCGTCGATTTCCTCTTCCAGTATCATCTGCTTGGTAGCATCCTCAGCGATATGGATGTTTGCCACTGGCACGCCTAAGGCAGTCTTGCAGTAGTCGCCGAAGACTCTTGCGTCGTGAATGGCGTAGGGCACATTGGAGACGAAGCGGTAGTTCTGGTTGCCGATGATGAGTGCGTAGGTGTTTTGACGCGTCACGACGCTGACGGGGATGATGGTGTCGACCTCGGAAGTAGCATAGTCGTAGTTGGCAGCCTGGACTTCAGTGTTCGTGCACTGGTCGACCGACTCCTTAGAGAAGCCGAACTCCTGACAGTTGCCAACGTTGACGTAGGGTGGCAGACGTCGTATCTCGCCTTCATACAGTGCGTGACGCTTGACACCGTTGATTTCCACCTCTCTGGCGAAGGCATGGTGACCCAGGATAACGGTTGGTGCCACGTCAACCATCTTCAGATTAGTACACGACACGAAGGCCTGATCGGCCAGTCTGCAACGGTCGGGGATGTTGATTGAGGGCAGTGCCTGACAGTTGGCAAAGGCTATCGTCTCAACATTCTTCAACTGTACGGGCAGTGAGAGGTTGCGCAGACGCACGCAGTTCAGGAATGCTCCCCAGCCGATGGTCTCGAGGTCATTGCCGTTGAAGAGCACCTCCTGAAGGTTCTTGCAGTTGGCAAAGGCACAGGAACCGATGTTCTTGACACCGCGCATAAGCTGTACCTTCCTAATATTCAGCTTCTTCTTAATCCAAGGAGCCACATTCTGTGTAAGATTATAGTCAGACATCGTAGCCATCAGACCGTCTTTGTTGTCGTTAGAAATGACCAGTGTATTGCCGTCGAAGCTCCACTTTACGTCATTACCGCAATTTCCTTCTATCTTATGGGTGTACTGTGCGCTAATCTCCGTCATACAAAGAAGACTTAGGGCCAGCATAAGAATATATCTTTTCATAGTTGTTAATCTTTATAAAGTAAATACTTATTTCCTGTAAACTCATTCTCTCGGGGGCGTGTTACATTCTGAACTGCAGGAATACACGACTGGTATTGTTCTTGAAGTCCAGTTTTTCGCTGCCGTAGCTGTTGCCACCGATTGACTTGTATTTGACCGAAGCCGAGCGGTGTTCGTATCCCACGCCGATAAACTTCCAGCTTACGCTGAAACCGAAGGTGTGAGTCAGGCCGTGACCCAGATCCAGCTTGCCGTCCTTGCGCATCTTCTCCTGATCAGCGTCCGGTGTGGGGTTCATGTCAGCATCTTCTTTGTTGACATAATAGAGCAAGGAGGCATGGTAGCCGAGATGATAATAGAGGTGGAACTTGATATAGTGCAGGCCTTTTGATTGCAGATAGGTAAAGGGAGCTACGGTGACGGAGGGACCCACCGCCATGCCGTAGTTAATGTCATATTTCTCCAGTCCCCAGGCACGGTAGAAGTCGCCATCGGGTGTCTTGTTACGGCTGTCATAGAGGTTCTTGCCGTCGCCCTCTATTGCAAAATGGTTGACGCCTAACTCAACATAGTTGTAGTCAATGTTAAACTGCAGGATGTTGGCAATGGGCTTCTTGTGAAGATTGTAGCTCGTTCCGGCAACAAGCGAGGCACCCCAGTTGCTTTTATACTCTGGAACGAGACCACCCAGACCATTGGGGATGTCGGACTTGGGTGCAAGCGTCGACGAGTTATAGCAGAGGTTCAAGTAACTCTTTCTCGACCACACATCGCGGAAGTGTCCGTCCATCGAGTTCTGGTACGTAATTCTCTCCTGCGTCTTGATGATGTCGTCAATGGTCACAATCTCGGTGGTGTCTTCCTTCAGGTCGATGTTCGGCGCCTGACCGGGCACGGTGATTTCCTGTCCCATGGCATTGAGTCCAAGAAGACAGGCGATTGATAGGGTTAGTACTTTTTTCATAATCATTAAAATAGTTTAAATTTGTTTATATGTTACTTTTCTTTCTTGCGAATCTTGACCCATTTCTTGTTGACCACCATGTCACGGTCCATGCGCTGACAACGCAGCAACCATTTCTGGAAGTCGTGGGTACTCAACGAGTTTGGGTGCAGTTTGTCGCCCGTGATGTCGTTGCACTTCGTAAACGGATTGGGCGAATAGATGATGACGAGCTGGTTGTCCTCCTGCTCGCGCTTGGTACTTAGTTTGTAGTGATAAGCCAACGGGTCGACGCTCTTGTCAAAGAAGACGTAGTCGCGTCCGCCTTTGACAGGGTGCTGACCGTCAGAATCTTTCGGATAAGGAAGCAGACAGGAGGTCTCGTCATCGCCAGCCATCAGATAGACAGCCACGTAACCGTCAGACGGTGAGCGGAACTTCACGTACACGCGCTCGCCGCTGTCAAAGTACGACGTCTCCTTGTGTCCGTCCTGACCATCCTTCTGAACTTCCCACTTCAGGTCAGTCTTTGCCTGTATGATTTCACGGGCTCTGCCGTGTACTTCTACGCTGAATACGAGTTTTCCGTCTTCATATACAATATTCACCACAGGAGGCTGCGTGTCACCCAGCCACTCACCTTTGGCCATAGCCACCGTATTCTCCCAGAAATAAGAACTTTTCAACTCACCATTTGTCTCAACATTACTGTCAATAACATCTGAGGTTATCAACTCGCCAAACTCCGCCTTGATAGCTGCAGCCTTGGCCAACTCCAAGCATTTTAACTTGGCGGCACGCAATGTGATGTCATCATGGTCCGTAATGGTGTAGGTGTACTTGCCTGAAACGGTGGCTTCACGTTGTGCCATTACCTGCACAGAGACAGTAAGAAAAAACAACGATAAAACTAAAGAGAATTTCTTGCACATATTCAATAACACTTCATTTTACTACATAGAAAGAGAGAACCTCCACATGGTCATCAAGGGTTCGCCAGAACACAGCACTGGGAGACAGCAAGTTGACTTTTTTGTGGGTTCCTGACTTAAAATGCGAACTCATCGACACATTCTCCGCCTCCTCGTCTTCAGCACCATCGCCGTTGCTGCTTCCGCCTTGGGTCATCGACATCTTTGTCTCTATGGACCCGTCCACTTGAGTGACCTTCATGGCTGCATATTGCCGTGAAGCCTCATGCTGACTTTTACGCAATGCCTGATTGATATTCTTTCCCTTGCCGTGACTCTCGATAACCGTAATCGAGTCACCACCCGCAGACACCAAAAAGAAGTGTTCCTTTAGCGACTCCTCGACGGAACACTTCCGTCCATAGACCTGCCAGCCTTCTTTCTCGAGTTTGCTTGCTACCTTCTTACATTCCTTCTTTGTAACCTTGTCTAAATCCTGAGCATTTGCATCCGAGACGCCAAAGCCCAAAAGGAGAGAGAAGAGTATCAAGACAACAGAAACATTGTCTGTTAAACGCTTTTTATTTCTATTTTCATCCATTTTACACACATCAAAAAAAACGCGGGCAGCCTTTGCCGGCGCGGAACGAGCAACCTTCAGTTCCGATAGTTTTTAGAGTCTGACGCTTGCACTGCCGAGGCAGTTTTCTCGTTTATGTCTGCAAAATTATACAATTTTTTTGAAATGCCAAAGGATAATTGAAAAA
>CAMNIA010000098.1 GCA_946540105.1 uncultured Prevotella sp.
GAGGTGCGCAACTCGCCGAGATAGGCGATGTTCATCTCTCCCAGCGTGTTGAGGTTCAGCTTATATAATAAATTGAACGCGCGCGCAACCAGAACACATATAGCTGCCGAGGAACTGAGACCACTCTTCATGGGGAGCGTCATGGCAGTAATGCGAATACGCACGCCGCCAACCTTATACCACTCCAGCATATAGGACGCCACGCCAGCGCAGTAACAGAAGAAGGAGCCCGACTTAGCCACCGCCTTCAGGTCGTCTTCTTTCATGCGACAGGAGAAGTCACTCCAGATATCCTTGATTTGAGGAGCAACACTTGTCATCTCGAAGCTGGATGACTTCTCCACCTCGGCATAGATGCCTTGTTCGATACCTGTCACGATGGCAGCACCAGCTTTGATGTCGGCATTCATCGTACGATAGTGACCAGCCCAGTCAGTATGTTCTCCAAACAGACACAAGCGTCCAGGAACGAAAAGTTGTATCATATTGTGTAGTTTTAAGTTGAAATTACGTACAAAAGTACATCATTTTTATCAAAAAACGCATTTTTCCGTCAAAATATTTGGTAAGAATGATAATTTTATATACTTTTGCACCGATTAAAACGAATATTAAGTTAATAACCCGTAAAAAAACTACCGCCTATCGAGAAAGACTCTACTTCATATAAAAAACAATAAGAAATATGAAGAAATATGCAAGTTGTACCGACGAAGCGTTGGCACTACTTTACATAGATGGAGACAACAGGGCATTTGACGAGTTATTGGCTCGCAACCAACAGAAGCTCTTTACGTACATCATGTTCGTGGTTCGTGACCCCGAAATCGCTAATGATGTATTTCAGGAAACCTTCGTGAAGGTCATCACAAGACTTCAGGAAGGCAAGTACACCGACTCTGGCAAGTTCTCGTTCTGGCTGACGCGTATTGCCCATAACATCATTATGGACAACTATCGCCAGCAGCGGTTTGCACACATCATAGAGCCAACTCAAGACAACGACCTCAGCAAGTTGCGCAATAACGACCTGATGGACATCAACCGCGAGAACGAATTTGTCAACGAGCAGATTATGACGGATATCCGCCACTTGATGAACGCACTGCCGGCACCCCAGCGCGAAGTTGTCTATATGCGTTACTACCAGGAGCTGTCGTTCAAGGAGATTGCAGAACTGACGGGTGTGAGCATCAACACCTCGTTAGGTCGCATGCGCTATGCGCTCATCAACATGCGCCGCATGGCCAAGCAACACAACATTCAGTTGAATCTGGAAATGTAGCTGCTCAGCATGTGTAGCTCATGAGATGTTGCTGCACCTACAGCATGTGTAGTTCGTGGATGGTCTGCTCCGGATGTGGACTCTTGAAGATATAGCTACCGCTGACCAGCACGTCTGTACCTGCAGCCACAAGCCGTGGGGCGGTATCTTGCTGAACGCCGCCGTCGACCTCTATCAACGCCTTTGAGCCGCTGTCGCTTATGAGACGGCGCAACTGCTTCACCTTCTTGATGGTGTTTTCAATAAACACCTGTCCACCGAAACCAGGATTGACACTCATCAGCAACACCAACTCGACATCGCAGATGATGTCCTCCAGAACAGAGACGGGAGTGGCAGGGTTGAGCGTCACGCCAGCCTTCATGCCTGCATCGTGGATAGCCTGCACCACCCTGTGCAAGTGAGGACACGTCTCGTAATGGACGTTCATCATCATTGCTCCCAGGCGTGCCGTCTGTGGAATAAACTTCTCAGGCTGCACGATCATGTAGTGGACGTCAAGCAGTTTCGTACACTTGCTGGCTACCGCCTCCAACACGGGGAATCCGAACGAGATGTTAGGAACAAAGACGCCATCCATCACATCCAGATGAAGCCACTCGGCCTCACTGCGATTGATCATCTCCATCTCTTCTTCGAGACGCAGAAAGTCAGCAGCAAGCAATGACGGAGAAACTATTGTAGCCATTGGCGGTCTGGTTTTTCTTGGTATTACACATACGCGCAAACTGCTTCACAAAGAGCAGGGTTGCGGCGTTTGGAGTGAAATCGTCTTGGGTAAAATTCTGCATAGGCAACGCGTGTTTCGTTAATAATACCTTTCATTTTGATTAAAACTTCTATCTATGAAACGCACACTGTTACCTATTTATTATATCAAAACGGAAAATTATTTCACACTGTACGTTTCTATCTGTTTCATGCCGTTCAGAAAGTCACGTGCCGCCATGCGTTTCTTGCCCGCCAACTGCAGTTCCACAATCTCCAGCAATTCGTCGGCAGCGCTGACAAACAGGGACTTCCCGTCAACAGAAATGGTGCCACAGCCCAAGCCCTTCCGTCCTGTCTTGCGTGTCTTATACACCTTCATCACCGTTTCTCGCTTTGTCCCTTGGCACATATCTGCAGGTGCAACGAGTGTAGTCCAAGCACCAGGATAAGGACTTAGTCCGCGTACGAAGTCATAAACCTGTTTGGCAGATTGCGTCCAGTCAATCTCGCAGGTCTCCTTAAAGATTTTAGGAGCTGGCTTCAAAGGTGCTGTCAAATTGGGCTGCTGTTTCTGATCATCCTGTGCCGTCGTTTCGGGATGTCCATCGGCAGCCATGATGACCTCGAGCGTTTCGAGACACAGCTGTGCCCCCAGGTGCATCAGTCCGTCATAGACATACTCCACATCGGCATCGTCAGGTATGGGGAAATGCTTCTTTCTGATGATGCGGCCTGTATCGATGTCGTGATCAAGAAAGAATGTCGTCACCCCCGTTTCCGTCTCGCCATTGATGACAGCCCAGTTGATGGGTGCTGCACCACGGTATTGAGGCAACAGCGCCGCGTGAACGTTAAACGTTCCGTAGGCAGGCATCGCCCACACGACTTCGGGCAACATACGAAAAGCCACGACAACCTGCAGATTGGCACGTAGCGCGCGAAGTTGCTCAATGAAGACAGGGTCTTTCATCTTCTCGGGCTGTAAGACGGGCAGTCCATGCTGCACGGCATACTGTTTGACAGCCGACGGCTGCATCTCCGTCTGGTGTCTGCCCACAGGCTTGTCGGGCTGCGTCACCACTGCCACCACATTGTAATCGTTCTCTACCAGTGCTTGCAAGGTCTCGACAGCAAACTCCGGCGTACCCATAAACACAATTCTTAAATCTTTCTTTTCCATATTGTTTGCAAAGTTACGAAATAAATTGTAACTTTGCCATCAAAAAATAGCGAAAGTAGTTACACTCGACAAAAAAAGATGGGTTTTCTTTGTTTTGTTCTCGCTAAATCGTATCTTTGCAAGCAGAAATGCAACATGAGTTATGGAAAAACAGCAAGAAACAGCGGCAAAACGGTTGGCTAACCATCCACGCCTGAAGAAGTTGTTAGACTGGCTCATCATGAACCAGCGCGACGCACGGCCAAGGTGGTATGTGCGGCTGCTTGCTCCCTTGTACCAGCATCGGGGGCACGGTTCTAAGGTCTATTGGAGTGCTCGCATGGACACCCCACCCTACCGCCGCTTCTTCTTGGGCAGACACAGCGTGGTGGAGTCGTACAGCTGCATCAACAATGCCGTTGGTGACGTTACCATTGGCGACTATACGCGCATCGGCATCCACTGCACCATCATCGGTCCGGTCTGTATCGGAAGTCACGTCAATCTGGCACAGGGCATCGTGGTTACTGCCTTGAACCATAACTTTTCGGATGCCACCTTACGAATAGACCAACAAGGTGTCAGCACCCGTCCCGTCATCATCGGAGACGACGTCTGGATAGGAGCCAACAGCGTCATCCTGCCTGGTGTCACCATCGGCAGTCACTGTGTGGTGGCAGCAGGTGCCGTCGTCACGAAGGACGTTCCTGACAACACGCTTGTCGGGGGCGTTCCTGCCAAACCTATCAGAACACTAACAGCTAACCCCTCATGAAGATAGGAATAGAAGCCCAACGCATTTTCCGAAAGAACAAACATGGCATGGACTATGTGGTTCTGCAGGAGATTCTGGAGATTCAGAAGATGGATACGGAAAATGAATACTTTGTATTCGTCAAACCTGGCGATGACCCTTGCGTGAAGAGCACCGCCAATGTCCATGTTGTGGAATTGGACTGTCCCTCCTACCCGCTTTGGGAACAATGGGCTTTGCCCCGTGCAGCGAAGAAAGTCCATGTCGACATGCTGCACTGCACCAGCAATACGGCGCC
>CAMNIA010000099.1 GCA_946540105.1 uncultured Prevotella sp.
GCAAAGCCGCTCTTCACCAGCGTCTGTCCGGTCTTGAAGTCCTTGCCGCAAATAGGCATGTGGGTCTTCTCAGCCAGTTGCCACATGGCAGGAATGTCGACCGTAGTATTAGGGGCGCCCATGATGAAGGGACAGCCCTCCGACAGGGCGGCATAGGCATAACACATAGAGGGAGCGATGTGCTGGCGGTCGTCAGCCTTCATGGCGGCCTCGAGGTCGCTGAGCTGATAGTGGTAACGCTCGTCAATGGGAACGTATATCTCGGTAGATGCTGCCCACAGCACCACGACACGCTCGACGGCGTGCTGCTGGCGGAAGGCGCGAATGTCGGCACGTATCTGCTCCATCATGTCCCAACGGTTCTTGCACGTCTTGACATTGGAACCGTCGAGCCGCTTGGCATAGTCTTTGTCGAAGGCTGCCGGCATGGGTACAATCTGTTCCAGCTCGTGGCGCACGGGGGCGATGTCTTTCTCCTGCAACACCTGGGCATACATAGCAGCCTGGTAGGCATTCTGCGGATAGACATCCCAGGTGCCGAAGACGATGTCGTCGAGCGACGCCAGGGGGATGATGTCCTGATATTTCAGGTATTGTTTCTGGGCACCGCGTCCCACACGCATCTTGTCCATCTGGGTCATGGAACCAATGAGTTTTGTCAGTCCTTTGCGCGCCATCAGCACACCTGTCATCATGGTAGTCGACACGGCTCCACAGCCGACGATGAGTATTCCCAATTTGCCTTCTGCGGGCTTCACGTTGTTTTGTTTCATATCTGGGTTCTTAAAGTTTCACACATGTGTTCATGCTTCCATCGCATGTAATAATATAATGGTTGCAACACTACTATTTCAAATAACGGATAAAGCCACGGAATATTGACTAACGCTGCCACAAAAAGTGCAAAAGCACGTGTGTTGTGCGTCAGAATGTTGGTCAGCGGCATCAGCGGACGGCTGCCGTCCAGGAACTGACGACTGACGGCTGGCGGCACATCCTCAGCGGCACGGTACCGTTGGAAGAACGCCTGGAAACGAGGCGTCAGCCGCTCTTGCTTCTTGCAGTAGCCTTTGTAGAAGTAATGGTAGAGACGGGCAAACGACCAGCCCTCTGGCACGAGGGAATCGTATATCTGCTGCTCCTTGCTGTAGCTGTCCAGTTCGCTGCCGCTGTCGCCCTTCAGAAACCACAGGTGGATGTTGCGGTAGTAGTCAGCCAACGCACACTGGGTGGCATGACACAGGAAGCCCGCTACGGCACACAGCACGAAGCCCCACCCCTGCCACGCAACGCCGAAGAGCGGCATGGGCTCATGCCACAGACGGAAGACGAGAGCCACATAGATGCTGAAGAACCACACGTCGCTGGCAAAGCCGTCGAGCATGCGCCCCAAGAGCGTCTTCTGATTGGTCAGCCGCGCCAACTGCCCATCGGCAGAGTCGCAGAAGTTTGCCAACATCAGCAGCACCACGCCGCAGCCGTTATGGTACAGGTCGCTATAATGGAACATCCAGCCCGCAAGGGCACCAATGGCGATACCCGCCAGCGTGATGGCATTGGGGGTAATACCCAAACGCCCACACACCAGTGCCAGTGCTAAACCTATAGGTCGCGTGAAATATATATCCAGCCACTCTTCCGTTTCGCCCGACTTGAACGACGCCTTCAGCAGCTGCGCATAGCTCTTCTCAACCATAATCGAGTGCAAAGGTACAAAAATAAATTAAAGATGAAAGATGAAAAATGAAAAATTAAGATGAAAGAATGAAAAATATTTCGTAACTTTGTAGCCGAAAGGCAAAATAAGACATGACACAAGAAGAAAAAACCACTCTGGAAGAACGCATCGTTGACGTGCTGAAGACGGTCTATGACCCTGAGATACCTGTCAACATTTATGACCTCGGCATGATATACAGAATTGAAGTGCAAGAGGACGGCAACGTGGATATGGACATGACATTTACCGCACCCAACTGTCCGGCGGCCGACTTCATCCTGGAGGACGTCCGCACGAAGGTGGAAAGCGTGGACGGCATCACTGGTGCCAACGTCAACCTGGTCTTCGAACCGGCATGGGACCAGAGCATGATGAGCGAAGAAGCGAGAGTAGAACTGGGGTTTGACTGAGAGGTGAGAACTGAGAGGTATGAAAAATATCTATTTTTTATCCGATGCGCATTTAGGGTCTTGGGCTGTTCCGCACCAGCGTATGCAGGAGCGCCGACTGGTACGTTTCCTTGACAGCATCAAGGAGAAGGCACAAGCCATCTACCTGTTGGGCGACATGTTCGATTTCTGGTACGAATACCGCTATGCCGTGCCCAAGGGGTTCACACGCTTTCTCGGAAAGCTGTCGGAACTGACGGACATGGGCGTGGAGGTTCACTACTTTACAGGCAACCACGACATCTGGGCATACGAATACCTGGAGAAGGAGTGTGGCGTCGTGCTGCACAAGAAGCCTGAGACAACGGAAATCTACGGACACGAATTCTTCCTGGCGCACGGCGACGGCATGGGAGACCCCAACCGCTCGTTCAAAGTCATTCGCGCCATCTTCCACAACCGCTTCTGCCAGTGGCTCTTCTCCGGACTGCACCCCCGCTGGGGCATCGCCTTCGGACAGCAATGGGCCAAGCACAGCTACATACAGCACAAGGAGAAGAACGACGCGGTGTATCTGGGTGAGGACAAGGAACACCTGGTGCTCTTTGCAAAACACTACATCGAGGAGCATCCAAACATCGACTATTTCATCTTCGGACACCGACACATCGAACTCGACATCAAGTTGGCACGACATACCAGACTGATGATTCTGGGAGACTGGATATCGCAGTTCACCTATGCCGTCTTTGACGGTGAACACATGTTCCTGGAAGAGTACGTCGAGGGCGAAAGCCAGCCTTAATTCATAAAAAACACTAATTGTTACCGCATTTATTCGTTTCTTAATATAATAATGTGTACCTTTGCACTGTTTTTTGCGCAAAGGTGCGCTTTTTTATATATTAGATGTTTTTTTAATCAAGATGAACGTAATTACGAAAAGTATTCAATTGCCTGATGGAAGAACCATCACAATTGAAACCGGGAAAGTGGCAAAGCAGGCCGACGGCAGTGTGATGCTCCGCATGAACAACACTGTGCTGCTGGCTACTGTTTGTGCCGCAAAAGATGCAGTTCCCGGAACAGATTTCATGCCTCTGCAGGTTGACTACAGAGAGCAGTATGCCGCTGCAGGTCGTTTTCCTGGCGGTTTCACCAAGCGCGAGGGTAAAGCCTCTGACAATGAGATTCTGACGAGCCGTCTGGTTGACCGTGTGCTCCGTCCGCTGTTCCCCTCCAACTATCACGCAGAGGTTTTTGTCAATGTGATGCTGTTCAGTGCCGACGGCGTTGACCAGCCCGATGCTTTGGCAGGTTTTGCTGCCTCAGCTGCATTGGCATGTTCAGATATCCCCTTCGAGTGCCCTATCTCTGAGGTTCGCGTGGCTCGTATCAATGGCGAATATGTCATCGACCCCACCTTCGAACAGATGAAAGAGGCTGACATGGATATCATGGTGGGTGCTTCGGCAGAGAACATCATGATGGTGGAAGGCGAGATGAAGGAAGTGTCGGAGCAGGATCTGCTCGGCGCCCTCAAGGCTGCTATGGCTGCCATCAAGCCGATGTGCGAACTGCAGGCCGAGCTCTCTAAGGAACTGGGCAAGGACGTGAAGCGCGAGTACGACCACGAGGTGAACGACGAGGAGCTGCGCGAGCGCATGAACAAGGAGCTCTACCAGCCCGCCTACGACGTTACCAAGCAGGCACTCGAGAAGCAAGCACGTACCGAGGCTTTCGAGAAGATTCTCGAGGACTTCAAGGAGAAGTATGCTGCCGAGCACACTGAGCTGAGCGAGGACGAGCTGGAAGAGAAGTGCGCCATGATGGACCGCTACTACCACGACGTGGAGCGCGACGCCATGCGCCGTTGTATCCTCGACGAAGGCATCCGTCTCGATGGTCGTAAGACCGACGAGATTCGTCCTATCTGGTGCGAGGTGTCACCACTGCCCATGCCTCACGGAAGCAGCATCTTCACACGTGGTGAGACACAGTCGCTGACAACGGTCACCCTGGGTACCAAACTCGACGAGAAGCTGGTTGACGACGTGCTCGACAAGAGCTATCAGCGCTTCCTGC
>CAMNIA010000100.1 GCA_946540105.1 uncultured Prevotella sp.
AGATGAAAGATTAAAAATTAATATTTAAAGATTTGATATTATGGCAAAAGTAATGGAAGGACTCTATTATAGTGAGTCACACGAGTATGTAAAGGTAGAAGGTAATGTAGGTTTCATCGGTATCTCCGACTATGCGCAGCATGCCCTTGGCAATGTGGTGTATGTCGACATGCCCGATGTTGACGATGAGGTGTCAGCAGGCGAGGAGTTTGGCGCCGTTGAGAGCGTGAAGGCTGCCAGCGACCTGATAGCTCCAGTGACAGGTGTCGTCATCGAGGTCAACGAGGCATTGGAAGACGAGCCTGAGCTCATCAATCAGGATGCCTACGAGAATTGGATTATCAAGGTGGAACTGTCTGACAAGAGCGAACTCGACAACCTCATGGATGCCAAGGCTTACGCAGCCTTCTGCGAGAAGTAGTCTTTTTCGGAATATCGTTACATTGCAATATCGATAACTATGTTTAAATACTTCCCCCATACAGAGGAAGACCTGCAGACAATGCTGCATACCGTAGGCGTCGATTCCCTCGATGCTCTCTATGCTGACATCCCTGAGGCCATCCGTTTCCGTCATGACTATCAACTGCCGGAGGCGATGAGCGAGGTCGAAATCCGCAAGGCTTTCAACATGCTGGGCAGTCAGAACCGACAGCTCACGTGTTTTGCGGGCTTTGGCGTCTACGACCACTACACGCCGTCAGCCATTCCGCAGCTGTTGCAGCGTTCTGAGTTCCTCACCAGCTATACCCCTTATCAGGCAGAGATATCGCAGGGCACCCTGCACTACATCTTCGAGTATCAGTCGATGATGGCTGAACTGACAGGCATGGATGTCTCCAATGCCTCTATGTACGATGGTACGACGTCGTGTGCCGAGGCGATGCTGATGGCTGTTGCCGCCAGCAAGAAAGCCCGTCGCGTGCTGCTGTCTGGTGCTATGAATCCCAAGACCGTTGAGGTGTTGCAGCACTACGCACTTCATCAGGACATTGAGCTTACGACATTGCCTGTAAGAAACGGCATCACCAGTCTCGACGACATCAAAGCCGAACTTGCCAAGGGCGGCGTGGCTGGCGTAATCGTACAACAGCCCAACGTCTTTGGCATCATCGAAGACTTCACGGGTTTTGCCGATGCCTGCCATGAACAGAAGGCGCTCTTCGTCATGAATAGCGTCGCTGCCGACCTTGCCCTGTTGAAGACTCCTGGCGAGTGGGGTGCCGACATTGCTGTTGGCGATGGTCAGTCGCTGGGCATCCCGATGGCGTTTGGCGGTCCTTACGTGGGATATATGTGCTGTACTGAGAAGCTCATCCGCAAGATGCCCGGCCGTATTGTCGGTATGACGAAGGACAACCGCAATCAGCGTGCCTTTGTCCTGACGCTGCAAGCTCGCGAACAGCACATCCGTCGTCAGAAAGCCACCAGCAACATCTGTTCCAACCAGTCGCTCATGGCTTTGTGGGTGACGGTTTACATGTCGCTATTGGGCAAGCAGGGTGTAAAAGAGGCTGCCGAGCTGTCGTATGCCGGCGCTCACTACCTGTGCGACGAGTTGGTGAAGACAGGTCGTTTCACACTGGTTTATGACCAGCCGTTCTTCAACGAGTTCTTCGTTCGTTACGATGGCGATGTCGATGCCTTGCTGCAGCGTTTTATCGATGCTGGCATCTTGGGTGGCATCCGTTTGGACGACGGTCTTCTCATTGCTGTCACTGAGCAGCGTACGAAAGACGAGATTGATAACTTTGTAAAGATGGCAGCCTTATGAACAGAACACTATACGGAAATCTGATTTTCGAACTCTCCAAGGAGGGTCGTCGTGGCTACAGCCTGCCTTCCAATCGTTTTGGTCACTATGCGTTGCCACAGGAGCTGCGCCGTCAGCATGATGCCGAACTGCCTGAGTGTGACGAGATGACGGTGGTGCGCCACTATACCAATCTCTCCGGCAACAACTTTGGTGTCGACAATGGCTTCTATCCCTTAGGCTCGTGCACCATGAAGTACAATCCGAAGGTCAACGAGGAGATAGCTGCCCTGCCGCAGTTCCAGAACCTTCACCCCATGCAGCCCAAGTCAACGACAAAAGGCGCTCTGGCAGTAGTGAAGATGCTGGAGGAGCAGCTGTGCGCGCTGACCGGCATGTCGCATTTTACCTTCAAGCCGTATGCTGGTGCACATGGCGAGTTGACGGGTCTGATGGTCATCGACAACTATCATCGCTCTCGTGGCGACCTGCAGCGCAAGAAGGTCATCGTGCCCGATTCTGCTCATGGAACCAATCCCGCCTCGGCGGCAGTCTGCGGTCTGGAAATTCTGGAGGTGAAGTCAACGGAAAAGGGACTTGTCGATGTCGCAGACTTAGAGCGGCTTGTACAGCAAGAGGGTCCCAACATTGCTGCCATGATGATGACCAACCCAAACACGCTGGGACTTTTCGAGAGCGCCATTCCTGCGATTACGAAGCTGATACACGACTGTGGCGGTCTGATGTATTACGACGGTGCCAACCTCAACCCGATGCTGGGTGCCTGTCGTCCTGGCGACATGGGTTTCGACGTGATGCACATCAACCTGCACAAGACCTTCTCGACGCCTCATGGCGGTGGCGGTCCTGGCAGTGGTCCCGTGGGTGTCCGCGAGGGATTGCAGTCGTTCTTCCCTGTAGTGAGTCCCTATTACGGCAACTTCAGCGTCCTGTTGAAGGCCTGTGTCTATATCATGTCGCTGGGTCGTAACTACATCAAGGAGGTCGGTCCGTTAGCCACCTTGAATGCCAACTACATCAAGGAGTCTTTGAAAGATGTCTATGCGTTGCCCATCGAAGGACTCTGCAAGCACGAGTTCGTGTTCGACGGTCTGAAAGACAAGACGACGGGTGTCACCACGATGGATGTCGCCAAGCGGCTGCTGGACTATGGCTACCATGCCCCCACCATCTACTTCCCTCTGTTGTTCCACGAGTCGCTGATGATAGAGCCAACTGAGAACGAGTCGAAGGACACCATCGATGGCTTCATTGCCGTGATGCGTCGCATTGCCGAGGAAGCCAAGACCCATCCTGAGCTGGTGACGTCGGCACCCCATGACACCCCCATCGGTCGTGTCGATGACGTGCTGGCAGCCAAGCATCCTGTCGTGACCTATCGCCAACTGCTAAACGACAAGCGCGATGATTGATACCGACCTTTTAGTAATCGGTGCGGGGCCTGGTGGCTACCGTGCCGCAGCGTATGCTGCCAAGCAGGGCTTGCAGGTTGTCATCGTCGAGCAAGACGAGGTGGGCGGCACCTGTCTTAACCGCGGTTGCATTCCCACGAAGACGTATGTCCATAGCGCCACCTTTGCTGAGGCCGTCGAGCGCCAGCAGCAGGTGGTGGCGCAGCTGCGCAGTGGGGTGGAGGCTATCCTTTCCCATCCTGCCATCACGCTGCTTCGTGGTCACGCCGCGTTCGTCGATGCCTCTACCGTTATGGTAACACCCAGTTCTGATAGTGGCGATGTCCCTGCTACCGTCTCCGCTAAGCATATCATTATTGCTACGGGCTCTACCGCCAAGCGCTTGCCGCTGCCCGACGCTGACGACCCACGCGTCGTGACAAGCACTGAGTTGCTGCAGCTCACCACGCTGCCCAAGCGACTCTGCATCATTGGTGCTGGCGTCATCGGCATGGAGTTTGCCTCCGTCTTCCAGCGCTTTGGCTCTGAAGTCACGGTCATCGAGTACCTGAAGGAGTGCCTGCCGATGCTTGACGCAGACATTGCCAAGCGTCTGCGCAAGCTGTTGGAGAAGCGTGGCATCACGTTCCACATGAAGACTGCCGTCGAGTCGCTGAGCGCTATTGATGCCGACGTCATCCTGATGGCGACAGGCCGTAAGCCCAATGTCGAGGGCTTGAACCTCGAGGCTGCCCTCACCGCCGCCCCCGCTGCAACAACGCCCCCCGCCGCCCTCACCGCCGCGCCTGCCGCCGCCCCCCTCGTGGTCAACGGTTTACCCGTTGACCCCAACTTCCGCG
>CAMNIA010000101.1 GCA_946540105.1 uncultured Prevotella sp.
CCGACGTTCGACTACAATGGTGTGCTGACGGTTAATGGTCAAACGACGATGCAAGAAGCACTACAGACGGTGGGTAATGTGCAAGATGTGGTAGAGAATATCTCGGCTTTGGTTTGGAATAGCAGCGTAGAACTGACAGAGGGCGACTTGGAAAACTTTAGCAATCCGAACATGCTTATCTACGTCAAGGGCGCAAGCCGACTGGATGAGAACCGTCAGAATGTCATCATCAACGGTACTGCCAGAAGCGTGGAGCTGACGGATTCCATCTTTGTCAACGGCAGCACCGTCAATGGAAACTTCTACTGCCCAGAGGAGTTTGTGGCAGAGAAGATTACCTTCACCCATCTATACAATCAGCAAACAGAGATTGGTGTATCTCGTGGCTGGGAGACGCTGACACTGCCTTTCAACGTTCAAAGCATCTTGAACAAGAAGAACGGCAGCATCATCGCACCTTTTGGCAACGATGCTAGCGATAAGCACTTCTGGCTGCGTCAGGTGGGAGAAAACGGGTTGACACGCGCCACACAGATAGAGGCGAACATGCCTTACCTTATCTCTATGCCTAACAATCCGTCGTATGGTGATGCCTTTAACCAGAATGGTACGGTAATCTTCTCGGCAGGAAGCACCGTCGTTCCTAAGACCGAGTTTTACGCAAAAGAGCTGGTCATTGCTGACACGCTTCGTGTCATGGTCTTCCCAGTCTTCCTGCGTCAGACGGCTACAGAGTATGTCTATGCATTGAATGTCGGTGCACCCACAGGTAATTATCCCGAGGGTAGCGTCTTCGTATCTAACTTGCGCGCTGTCAATCCCTTCGAGGTGTACACATTCCACGAAAGCAACAACCATCCTGCACCTATGTTCCTGCCTCTGCTGGATATGGAAGGAGGCACCACGGGCATTGAGGAGTTGAGAACGAATAGTGTGCGACAAGACGACAAGTGGTACGACCTGCGTGGTCGCCGGCTGTCGGCAATGCCTACAGAAAAGGGCATCTATATCTTCAACGGAAAGAAAATCGTCAAGTGAACATTCAAAATAAAATATTGAAGTACAAAACAGAAAGAAATAAACAATGCAACTAAAAAAACTATTGATTGTCATACTGGCAATGATTCCCCTCATGGTATGTGCCCAAAGTGCCAAGCAGCGCGCTGAAGCCATCAAGGAAGACCCGCAGTATCTGTGGGGCGAGGGCTATGGCGACAAGGAGACGGATGCCGACCATGAAGCTCTGGCGAATCTGATGAGTAAGATTTCGGTGCAGGTGCAGAGCGACTTCACCATTGACGAGCGTGAGGTGAGCAGCGCTGCAGGCAACGATGCACAGTCGACCATTCAGAATGTGGTTCGAACCTATTCGCACGGCACGCTGAAGAACACGCAGAGCATCATTGTCAGCCCAGCACCCAAGGCTGTCGTCCTGCGTTACATGAAGCGCAGCGAGTTGGAGAAGGTGTTTAAGGAACGTGAGGACAAGGCACTCTACTACGTCTATAGTGCCGTCACTGCCGAGAAGACCGGACGCATCGATGCCGCACTGCGCTACTACTACTGGGCGTCGTGCCTGCTGAAGAGTCTGCAGAGTCCTGGCGATGTAAAGTACACGACTCCCGATGGTATGACGGTGCCGCTGGTCATGTGGATTCCAGAACAGATACGTACCATCCTCAGCCTGCTCAAAGCCGAGATTACCAAGATAGAAGGTCAGGAGGTCACCCTGCTGTTCACCTATAAGGACAAGCCCGTCACAAGCCTGGACTTCCACTATTGGGACGGACAAAACTACAGCAACATCTGTTCGGCAAAGGACGGCATCATGCAGGTAGAGATGCGCCCAGGCGCTCCTACCAATAAGTTCTCTATTCAGTATGAGTACGCCTTCCAGAGCCAGATGCGCCAGGACCCAGAACTGGAGTTGGTGATGTTCATCTTCAATACCGTCAACTACAAGGAAGCCACCACCACTGTCACTGCCGGCAAGAAAACCGAGCAGAAGCAGGCTATGGCAACGATGCAAGCTGCTGTGCAGCAGATGAGTACTGCCACGCATGCTGTAGTCGTAGCTCAGCCAAAGGACTTTGCCAAGACTGTGAATGCTGTCGTTCAGGCTGTCAAGCAGAAGAATTACGACAGTGTGCGCGATTACTTCACCGATGATGGTTTCGAGATGTTTGACAAGCTGGTGCACTACGGTAACGCTACTGTCATGGGCGATCCCACTATCAACTTCTACAAACTGGGCGAGCGCACCATCTGCCGCTCAGTACCTATGCGCTTTAGCTTCAAGAACAACAACCGCACCTTCGTGGAGGATGTTACCTTCACGTTCAACAAAGAGCAGAAGATAGAGTCGATGGCATTCGGATTGGATCAAGCCGCTCGCGATGACATCTTTAACCGCGAGCGAGGCGCAGCATGGAACGACTCCATCCGCATGGTCATCGCCACCTTCCTGGAGAACTACAAGACAGCCTTTGCCCTGAAACGACTGGAGTACATCCGCAGCATTTTCGATGACAACGCCATCATCATCGTCGGTCATGTCACCCGACACCAACCCAAACGCACCGACAGCCGCGACTTTCAGGACAACAAGCTGGTGAAGTACAACCGCCAGGACAAGAACACGTACCTCCGCAACCTGGAGCGCAGCTTCAAGAGCAACGAGTTCATCAACATCCGCTTTACCGACAACGAGGTAAGCAGGATGGGTAAGGGCGGCGACACCTTCGGCATCCAGATTCACCAAGACTACTACTCGTCAACCTATAGCGATACAGGCTATCTGTTCCTGATGGTAGACCTTAACGACATGAATGCCCCCTGCATTAAGGTACGCACGTGGCAACCCAACCGCGACCCCAACATCAACAGCAATTTCGCCAAGGACGACCGCTACTACGGACTCATCTACGGTGGCAATTTCGACTAACATCCGACTTATATATATAATTAAGGTATAACATTAAACAAGAAACGACTATGAAAAAATTAGCATTGATGGTTATGGCAGCCGTAATGACGCTGACCGCAACAAACGCACAAACCCTGACCAAGCAGCAGGAGAAGGCCGTAAAGAAAGAAGTGAATGCCAAGCTGAAGGACTACAAGAAGCGTGGCTACGAGATTTTCGGTTCGTCACGCACACTGGAAGTAGCGCTAACCAAGCACTATACAGCCCTTTACGCCGGTGGCGACGACGTTGTGGAGGTAGTAGGTTTCAGTACAGCAAAGTCGGCTAACCTCGCTGCCGCATCAGCACAGAACAGTGCCGCTAACCGTTATGCCACTACCGCCAGCCAGCAGGTAAAAGGCCGTGTGCTGTCAGACATGGCTTCCGATGTTGCTAATCAGGAGACCGAGTTCGACAAGTTCTACGCTACCTTCGAAGGCAAAGTACAGCAAGAGATTCGCGGTGCCTTGAAGCCCAGCTTCAGTGTAAAGAAGAACGACCCCGACGGACGCATCAGTGTAGAGGCTTACTATCTCGTTTATGACAAGGCAGCAACCAGCGCACGTCTGAAGGCTCTTGAGGCAGCAGTTAAGGAAAGCGAGGCAGCTCAGAAGTATGCTCAGCGCATTTCCGACTTCGTCAACGAGCGTGTAGTTCCAAACGAATAAGAAAGGCCGCAGAGCGTTCAAAAAGTGTTAAAGTCCTTATTTAATGTTAAAAAGCATTAAGTAAGGGCTTTTTTATATCCCACAGTTTAGGCAGTTCGCACAAAAGTTTGTACCTTTGCAGCCCAAAAGCGCTTGGTACTAACTGGGCGTACTATGCAAAGTCGAAAAATATACATAATAAATATATAAGTAATAAATTAAAAAACAAAAACAATTATGCCTACAATTTCACAATTGGTAAGAAAAGGCAGAAAGGTGCTCG
>CAMNIA010000102.1 GCA_946540105.1 uncultured Prevotella sp.
AACTATACTGCTACGGAGGTGTTGCGCCAGAAGCGGTAGGTGATGTCCTCGAAGGTGAGGTCTTCACGCAGGCGGTAGAGGCGCTGGTTGGTGGTGGGCGACTTGAGGCCCCCCAGGTGCTTGATGTAGGGACCTATCTTGATGTAGTCGAAGTCGGTCTTGTTGACTTGTGCCGACAGCACGGTGCGACCGCTATACCACGCCACCTTGAACTGTGGGTATATCTCGTGGATGTACTGTGCCAGCTGGTTGACGGCGGCAGGGTCGGCATCGCCGCCCATGAACGAGAGGCAGGTGATGTCGGTGCCGTACTGGTCTAAGAAGTCGTCAATGGCATTGGTGTCCAAGGGAAGCCCGATGTCGTCCCAGAGGTAATGGCTATGGCAACCTGGGCAGTGACAGGGGCAGTTTGAGATGTTGATAGCCAACGTCACCTCGTCGGGTATCTCTTGGAACACGATGCCAGTGTTTACGTATTTAAGCATGAGCGTAGTACCTCCTTGCTGCTTCTTCCTGACGTGCTTGTGAGAAGTTGGAGACGCGCTTCAGGTATCCGATGATGCGTGTCATGTAGTCGACGTTCTTCGAGTGGCAGTGCGGACACTCCTTGAGGTAGCGCTTGTCGATGTGGCCGCAGTCGTTGCACACGGTGTTGGGGATGTTGAAGGTGAAGTAGTTGCAGCCCTCCTTGGCGGCGACCTTCAGCAGGTGCAGGTACTGCTCCTTCGTCAGGTGTTCGTCGAGGTTCATGTGCAGTGCGGAGCCGCCTGTGAGGTGCTCGATGTAGGGGCGTCCGTGCAGCTTGAACTTGTCGATGACGCTCAGTGACTGGTCTTCAACGACATAGAAGTAGCTGTTGTAGCAGTCGCGTGGCACGAAGTATCCGTCCTCACGATCCCACTTGGCATGCTTCACGCCGACGTTCTCGGCAGGTATCATCTCGCAGTTGAACATGACGTCCTTCGTACGGTACTGCTTGTTGTACTTCTCGATGAGTCCCAGTATGCTCTGTACGAACTTCTTGTAGTCATCGTTGGGCGTAATCTTCAGACCCATGAATTCGGCAGCCTCGACGAGTCCGTTGATGCCGATGGTGAGGTACTGGCGGCTGATGTTGATGTAGCCTGCGTCGAACAGCGGCAGCATGCCGTGCTGTTGCAGTTCCTTGAGGTTCTCGTTGTAAGCCAGCTGTACCTTGTGGCACAGGTCGATGACTTCGGAGAGATACTCCAGATAGTCTTTCTTGTGATTGACGGCATACTGTATGCAGCGGTTCAGGTTGATGGTGAGCACCGACTTGGAGCCCGTCGAGACGCCGCCAGCTCCCAGGGTGTAGGAGAAGCCGTTGTCGGTAATCTCGTTGCGCAGGCGGCAGCACGACGACAGCGAGTCGGCATTGTCGCTCATATAGGTGAAGAAGGAGTGTCCCTCGGCATACATCTCGGCAGTGAAGTCGCCCCACTCCTTGTCCTTCGGTTCGCCGTCCTCGTCGACCAGCAGTGCCATCGTCTCTACGGGGAAGGTGAGCAGCGTCTTGGTGCGCTCCTGGTTGAACCACTTCATGAAGCGCTTCTGCAGCCACGACAGTCCGTCCCAGTCGGGCTGTGAGCCGTCGGGGAAGAAGAACTCGCCGAAGATAGACTCGAAGTAGTAGCGGTCGTAATAGGCAACGTTCCAGAATACGGCCTGATAGTTGCGGGCGCCTGTGGGCTGGTTCAGCGAGTAGACAATCTGTTCGAAATAGTCGGTGATGACCTTGTCGATGCTACGCTTCTTCAGTGACAGGTCGGCCTGCTGCTCAGGGTGCTGCCAGTAGTCCTTGCCATACTCCTTGCCGATGAAGTAGTTCATGTACATGAGGAACTCAGGTGTGGCGCAGGCTCCAGCCAGCATGGAGCTCACCATGAAGACCATGTTGATGAAGCCGCCAGCAAACGACTTCAGGTTGGTGGGTGCTGTGGAGTTGCCGCCGATGGCTGTGGTGCCGCCGATGAGCCACGGATACATGGTGATGGAAGCGCAGTAGTTAGCCAGCGATGTCTCGTCGTTCTTGTAGATGAAGTGGTGAGTCAGCTTGTCGATGTACTCGTCGGCCAGCTCCTTGCCGTACATCTTCTTGATGCGTTCAGTGAGCAGGCGGCGGTTCAGGCGGATGAAGTTAGACTTGGGCAGCTCGCCTATCAGCGTGGCAATGTTCTTGTGCTCGACGTTGGCGTTAGCGTCGAACTTCGAACTCGTGGCGGCATTGGCTGACTCCATGTAGTCAGACAGGAACTGAAGCTTTGCCAGCGTCTCACGGTCCTCGGTGTGCTGCTGACGGTAGAGCATGAACGACTTGGCAACCTTGTAGAAGCCTTCGCTCATCAGCGCCTCCTCCACCTGGTTCTGGATGTCCTCAACGGTGATGTCGTCCTTGATGTCCAGATGACTCAGTATCTTGGAAATCGTTCCCAGGTCGGCTGTGATGTTCACACTCTCGAACGCCTTGACGATGGCGTTCATGATTTTGTCTAACGAGAACTGGTCTTTCGAACCGTCGCGCTTGGTAATAGTAAAGTTCTTCATCTCCATGTTTAGAGTATATTTCTTTTATATATAATAATATTGTTATCTCCTTGATACGGTTAGTGTTTATAGCAAACTGATAGGCTCTTTCTGAAGTGGAAAGTTTTCCGTTTTGGACAACTTTTTGTTTTCCTTTCTGCAAAAAGTTTCCCGTTTTGGGAAACCCTTAGCGGTTGCAAAGATACAAAATAATGCTAAACTTGATACACTTCAGCACCAACTTTTTTTGCAAAACTTTGTTAAAAGCTCGTCCCTCACCTCTCAGTTCTCAGTTTTCAGTTTTCATGATGACTTTTCGCACATTTGTACGTCTTTAATAATAATATATAAGGTATTAACTAAAACGATTCACACTATGAACAACAGTAAGTATCGTGGCGTGGTGGTGCCGATGGTAACCCCCGTCACGCAGGATGGCAGACTGGATGTAGCAGCCGTCGAACGTATCATCAACTTCTTTGCTGACAACAAGGTGTCGCCCCTGCTCATGGGAACCACCGGCGAGGGCAACAGCGTCAGTCAGGCTGACGGACAGCTCTTTGTCGAAACGGCAGTGAAGGCTGCCCAAGGGCGCATCACCATCTATGCCGGACTGACGGGCAACTGCTTCAGCGAGCAGGTGCGCCAGGCCGAGGTGTACACGGCACTGGGTGCCGACGTCATCGTAGCCACGCTGCCTACCTACTATGCACTGACGGAGGAGCAGATGTATGAATACTACAAGACGCTGGCTGACTGCATCACGGGACCGCTGATGCTGTACAACATTCTGGCAACAACCCACATGTCAATACCCGTCGACGTCATCAGACGACTGGCTGACCACCCCAACATCGTGGGACTCAAGGACTCGGAGCGCGACCTGGAGCGTATGGCACAGTGCATCGAGATAACCAAGACGCATCCTGACTTCGCCTACTTCTGCGGATGGGCAGCCCAGAGTGCTCACGCCCTGGAACTGGGAGGCAACGGCATCGTGCCCTCGACAGGCAACTTTGTGCCTGATATGTTCCAGCAGCTGTACGAAGCAGCCCTCAAGGGCGACTGGGCAACCGCCAACCGCTTGCAGGACGAAACCAACGAGATAGCAAAGATATACCAGAAAGACCGTACCTTGGGACAGAGTCTTACGGCGCTGAAGGTGATGATGCAGACCAAAGGACTCTGCGAACCCTGGATGCTCATGCCGCTGTGTCGCCTTTCAGGCGAAGAAGA
>CAMNIA010000103.1 GCA_946540105.1 uncultured Prevotella sp.
GCCAATCTGCTGACTGCCAGCAAGTTGAATTGGGTGGCGGAGCATTTTTTTTCTTAATTGTAAATAATAATATATTTACAGCACCCTTTTCAACACTTCACTTATGTCAGCTCTCTCTGATTGCGGCACCCAGCGACTCATCACTTCACACACCACTTCTCCATCCGCATTGGTCAGCGTGTGGAGATAGTTGCCGTCTTCCAAACGTGTCATCCGGCAAGTAAGGGTGTCATCAAGATAGGTCTCGTGCAACCAATGGACTGTTAGTGATGTCAACTTCTGGGAAGCCAGTATCTCGTCGGGCATCGTCAGCAGGGCGATAGTGACATAGCTCCGGTTGCTGACATGGAAGTTGAAGTCAAGGTCGAGACGGGTTGCACGATGCGCCATCTGCATGTCGGTCGACTGCGGTTTGGGGAAACGTACTTTCTTGTGGCTACCGGTCATTAGTTCGGGAACAACCGTTAGCTTGCCGTCAAGGAAATCAGTCGTCTCCAAACGCTTGGTGTCTAGGTTAAGGATGTTCCACTGACTGGTTCCTGAGGCTATCAGCTGCTCATCAGCCTTGCGGACAATGCGGAAATCGCAGTAGATACGCAGTGAGGTCAGTTCGCTCACCCAAAGCTCTACCGTAAAGTCCTCCGACCATAAGGCGTCTGTCGGCTCAATAGCTATCTGTACTTCCGTGATGACCCACATCCGACGCTGCTTGATGATATCGAAAGCAGCAACATGGTGAATGGTCATCAGCCGTGCGAAACAGTCCTGGAAGTACATCAGCAAAGCATTGGGCGTCAACCGGTACAATGGTGTGATGTCTGATGCCGTTGCTGTGTAGGTGTGTCTGTATTTACCGTCTGTAATCATAATTATCTGATGGAGAGGATAAAATCGCCTTCCTTCCTGATTATCAACAAAAAAATGACAAACTTTTTAGGGTCTGTCACTTTTCTTGTTTTGTACACCCGCAGGGGTTCGAACCCTGGACACCCTGATTAAGAGTCAGGTGCTCTACCAACTGAGCTACGGGTGCAACTATTACAATTGTTTTTCTCTCTCTTGTTTTGCGGGTGCAAAGGTACGTAGTTTTTTTGAATCCACCAAATATTTGCACCATTTTTTTTAATTTGGCAGTTTTTTTGTTGAAAAAGAGCATTTTTTTCGAAAAAAGTATCAATAGTTGAAAAATTTTATGTATATTTGCAAAGTAAAATGTATAAAAACTTTGTTCAAGGGTTATGGCTAAGTACAACATTACAGAAAAAACAGAGAAAGAGGCCCGTTACAGGTCTCTGGTGAACCCTAAGTTGATGGACGAGATGAAGGAAAGAATTCTGGAAGTCATCGTCATGCAGAAGAAGTACAAAGACAAAGATTATTCAGCCAAGAAATTAGCCGAAGATTTAGGAACTAACACGCGTTACATCTCAGCAATCGTGAACGTAAAGTTCCACATGAATTACACTTCTTTCGTCAACAAGTTCAGAATAGAGGAAGCTATGGCTATCCTGGTAGACCGCAGGTACACAAACCTGCGTATGGAGGAGGTAAGCGACATGGTGGGCTTCTCCAACCGTCAGTCATTCTACGCCTCGTTTTATAGACTGACGGGTATGACTCCGCGTGAGTATCGTCTGCAGCACATTCCTCAGTTGCCAAAGAGGAAGAAGGTTGCAACGCTGTAGTTTTTTTAATTAATGAAGAACACACAAGAAGATTTCAGTTACGAAGCCGGAGAACGGTTTGCCGACATCCAATTGCTCAGATACCGGCTTAACGGATTTGAGCAATTGACGTTGTCACAGAAAAAGTTGGTGTACTGCCTTTCGCAGGCCACCCTGTATGGTCGTGACATTACCTTCGACCAGTTTGGGCGTTACAACCTTCGCATACGTAAGATGTTGGAGACGGTGTTTACAGACCCGAAAGTAGACCGACTGTCACCCGACTTCCGTGCGATGGAGACCTACCTGAAGCGGGTGTGGTTCTCCAGTGGCATCTATCATCACTATGGCAGTGAGAAGTTTCAGCCGGAATTCAGTAAGGAGTGGTTGTACGACGCACTGCACACGGTGAGTGCTGCCGAACTGCCGTTGCGCGAGAACGAGACGGTAGACATGCTGTGTGCAGAACTGTTTCCCGTCATCTTCGACGAAACGGTGCTGCCCAAGCGTGTCAACAAAGCCGACGGGCAAGATCTGCTCTTGACGTCAGCCTGTAACTTCTATCAGGGTGTCACGCAGAAAGAGGCGGAAGACTTCTATCAGCACATGAAGCAAGCCGACAAGGGCAATCAGGAACCACCGTCGTACGGATTGAACTCGACGCTAGTGAAGAAGGACGGCAAGGTGCAGGAAGAGACGTGGACCGTCGATGGTCGCTATGGTAAGGCACTGCGCCCCATCGTCTACTGGCTGGAACAGGCAATGAACGTTGCCGAAAACGAACGCCAGCGCCAAGCGATAGCTTACCTTGTTGACTACTACAAGACCGGCGACCTGAAGACCTTCAACGACTACTGTATAGCGTGGGTAGGCGAACACGAAGGTCGCATAGACTTTGTCAACGGCTTCATAGAAGTATATGGCGACCCCTTGGGACTGAAAGGCTCGTGGGAAGGCATCGTGGAGTATAAAGACCTGGAGGCTACCAGACGTACCCAAACGATAAGCGCCAACGCCCAGTGGTTTGAAGACCATTCGCCCGTCGATGCACGTTTCCGCAAGCCACACGTCAAGGGCGTGACAGCCAATGCCATCTGTGCTGCCATGCTGGGCGGCGACGAATATCCCTCCACAGCCATCGGCATCAACCTGCCCAACGCCGACTGGATACGTGCGCAGCACGGTTCGAAGAGCATCACCATCAGCAACATTACCGATGCCTATAACAAGGCAGCACGAGGCAGCGGCTTCAGAGACGAGTTTGTCGTTGACGAGTCAACAGTCAGACTGATAGACAAATATGGCGACATGTGCGACACGCTGCATACCGACCTGCACGAATGTCTGGGGCACGGCAGCGGGCGGCTGTTGCCAGGTACCGACCCAGATGCGCTGAAGGCTTATGGCAACACGATAGAAGAGGCGAGGGCCGACCTGTTCGGACTCTACTATATCGCTGACCCCAAGCTTGTGGAACTGGGGCTGCTGCCAGACGGCGAGGCTTACAAGTCACACTACTATACCTATATTATGAATGGGCTGATGACACAGCTCATACGTATTCAGCCCGGCAACCAGATAGAAGAGGCACACATGCGCAACCGAGCACTCATAGCACAGTGGTGTTACCGGCAGGGCGACGTGATACAGCTTGTAAAGCATGAAGGCAAGACCTATGTCCGCATTAGCGACTACGCCCAGTTGCGCACACTCTTTGCCCGCTTGCTGGCAGAAATACAGCGCATCAAGAGCGAGGGTGACTACGAGGCAGCCCGCCAATTGGTGGAAGCCTACGGCGTAAAGGTTGACGCTGCTTTGCATCAAGAAGTGCTGGCGCGCTACCGGAAATTGAATCTGGCACCCTACAAAGGATTCGTAAACCCCGTTCTCACGCCCGTCTATGATGACAAGGACGAAATTTGCGACATCAGCGTCTCGTACGACGAGAGCTACGTACACCAGATGTTACGTTACGGCAAAGAGTATGGAACGTTGGTGTAGTAAAAAGGTAAAAAGGTAAAAAAGTAAAAAAGGTAAAAAAGTAAAAAAGGTAAAGTAATATACAACACTCCAAGTGCGATGGAAGT
>CAMNIA010000104.1 GCA_946540105.1 uncultured Prevotella sp.
TGCAGGCATGAATCGCGTAAGTACATTATTATACATGCTCGTCATGCTGCCGCTGGCTGTCGCAGCACAGTCGTGGGAGACCATTCGTGACAGCGAGGAATACATCAGCGGAACGGGCACGGGCGAGACAGTGCGCGAGGCCGACCGCCATGCACTGGCGGACCTCATCAGCCAGATATCGACCTACGTCAGCAGTGACACCCGTCTGGGATTCCGCGAGGACAACGTGAATCAGAAGATAGATCACAAGTCGTATGTCGAGAACCACATCAAGACATACTCGCAGGCTACGCTGACCAACACGCAACGCATCACCATCAAGAACGAGCCCGATGCAGTGGTGGGCCGATACATCAAAAAGTCGGAACTGGCACGGTTGTTCGAGAACCGCAAGGCGAAAGCCATAGACATGGTGAACAGCGCCCTGCGGGCAGAGGAGAGCGGAAAGGCCGATGACGCCCTGCGCAACTACTACTGGGCACTGGCACTGGTGCGCTCGCTGCAGTATCCCGACGAAGCCATCTACACCGATGACAACGGACGGAAGCACTTGATGACGACCTGGATACCGGAACAGATGAACCAAGTGTTCGACGAGCTGAAGGTGAGCGTTGTGCGCCGTAAAGGCGATGATGTCGACCTGTCGATAGCCTACAAGGGCAAGCCCGTATCGAGTGTGGACTACACCTACTTCGACGGACGTGACTGGAGCGCCATCAACAGTGCCAAGGACGGTACCGGCGTGCTGGAGCTGGCAAAAGGGAACCAAAGCAGCAAGTACCAGCTGAAGTTCGAATACGAATACCTGAGCGAGGCACATATAGACAAAGAGGTGGAAGGCGTGCTGCAGGTGCTGAGCAGCAAGGCGTTGCGCAAGTCGTACACCACCGTGGATGCCGACGAGATAGGCGGCGAGGCATACAGCAGCAAGGGAAGCTTCAGTCAGACGGATGCCTCGATACTACAGACGCCTACTGCCGCCACACATGCCGAGAGCTATGCCAAGGCGATGGATGCCGTCGTGAATGCCATCGGGCAGCGGGAAGCCAGCGGCTTGGCACCGTACTTCACAGCCGAGGGACTGTCGGTTTTCCGTAAACTGCTGTTCACCTATGGTACACCGCGCATCATCGGTACCCCCCAGCCTACCTTCTACGAACACGGCAACGGAGAGGTGACGGCACGCGGCATACAGATCTCGTGCACCTTCAAGAGTGGCGTGCGCAAGTCGTTCGTAGAGGACCTGGTGTTCACCTTCGACAAGAACCGCAAGATAAGCAACGTAGCCTTCGGCTTAGGACGCACGGCAGAAGACGACATTCTGAACAAAGGCGTATGGAAGGAGTCGGCACGCAGGGTGCTGATGGAGTTCCTGGAAAACTACAAGACCGCCTATGCACTGAAACGGCTGGACTACATCAACACGATATTCGATGATGACGCGGTCATCATTGTGGCCAACGTGGCTAAGCGCTCAACACTGGGTGACACCAGAGGTTTTCAGAACGACAAGATAATAAAGTACAACCGCTACTCAAAGGACCAGTACCTGAAGAACCTGAAGCGCTGCTTCGCTGCCAACGAATTCATCAACATCCGCTTTGCCAACAACGACGTGGTGAAACTGGGCAAGGGCGGCGAGACCTACGGCATCCAGATAGCACAGGACTACTACTCGTCATCATACGGCGACAAGGGCTACCTGTTCCTGGAGGTGGATGTCAACAACCCCAAGCAGCCCGTCATCAAGGTGCGCACGTGGCAGCCAGAGAAAGACCCGAACTTCGGACTGTACGGTCCTGGAGACTTCAAGTAACAAGAGAAAGAGAAATCATTTAAACACACACGACATCATAAAGACATGGAAGTAAAGAACATCAATGCGAGCGAGGAGAAGAAGAGCCTCAGCTTTGTAGAACAGTTTGTCAAGGAAGACCTGGAGGCAGGCAAGAACGGCGGAAGACTGCAGACGCGCTTCCCGCCCGAGCCCAACGGATATATACACATTGGTCACGCAAAAGCCATCTGCATGGACTTCGGCGTTGCCGAGGAGTTTGGCGGCACTTGCAACCTGCGCTTCGACGACACCAACCCCACGAAGGAGAACACGGAGTATGTGGAGAACATCATGAGCGACATCAAGTGGCTGGGATTCCACTGGGAGAACGTCTACTACGCCTCCGACTACTTCGAGAAGCTGTGGGACTTTGCCGTATGGCTTATCAAGAAGGGACTGGCGTATGTTGACGAGCAGACCTCAGAGCAGATTGCCGAGCAGAAAGGCACGCCCACACAGCCCGGTGTGGCAAGTCCGTTCCGCGACAGACCCGTCGAGGAGAACCTGAGACTGTTCAACCAGATGAACACCGCCGAGGCGGTAGAAGGCTCGATGGTGCTGCGCGCCAAGCTGGATATGGCAAACCCCAACATGCACTTCCGCGACCCCATCATCTACCGCATCATCCAGATACCTCACCACCGCACAGGTACCAAGTGGCACTGCTACCCCATGTACGACTTCGCCCACGGACAGTCAGACTACTTCGAGGGTGTCACCCACTCCATCTGTACGCTGGAGTTTGTGCCTCACCGTCCACTATACGACAAGTTCGTAGAGCTGCTGAAGGAATACATGAACGAACTGAAAGCTGAAGGAAAGACCGACGGCTACAACCCAAACATTGTGGCTGACAGCTATGACGGCACTCGACAGATAGAGTTCAACCGTCTGAACCTGACCTACACGGTGATGTCGAAACGCAAGCTGAAGGCACTGGTTGACGAACAGCTGGTCAGCGGATGGGATGACCCCCGCATGCCGACAGTCTGCGGAATGCGCCGCCGAGGATACTCCTCGAAGAGCGTCCGTAACTTCATTGACTCCATCGGATACACGAAGTTCGATGCCTTGAACGACCAGGCACTGCTGGAGTCGTGCGTGCGTGAAGACCTGAACAAGAAAGCCTGTCGCGTGAGTGCCGTGCTGGACCCCGTAAAGCTGGTGCTGACCAACTATCCTGAGGGACAAACGGAAGAACTGGAAGCCATCAACAATCCTGAGAATGAGGCCGACGGCAAACACACCATCACCTTCAGCCGCGAACTGTGGATAGAGCGCAGCGACTTTCAAGAAGAGGCAGAGAAGAAGTTCCAGCGCCTGGCTCCTGGCAAGGAGGTGCGTCTGAAGAACGCCTACATCATCAAGTGCTGTGAGGAGCACCCCTGTGACAAGGATGCCAATGGCAACGTGACTACCATCTATGCTACCTACGACCCCGAGACACGCAGCGGACAGCCTGGTGCCGACCGCAAGATAAAAGGCAAGACACTGCACTGGGTCAACTGCCAGGATGCCGTCAAGGCTGAGGTTCGCCTGTACGACCGTCTGTTCAGCATCGAGAACCCCAGCGCCGATGAGCGCGACTTCCGTGAACTGCTGAACCCTGACAGTCTGAAGGTGCTGAACAACTGCTATGTAGAACCCTACCTAAAAGAGAAGAAAGCTGGCGACTTCCTGCAATTCCAGCGCACAGGATATTTTACACCCGACCTTGACTCGACACCCGACCACCTGGTGTTCAACAAGACGGTAGGGTTGAAGGATACGTGGAAGAAGTA
>CAMNIA010000105.1 GCA_946540105.1 uncultured Prevotella sp.
TCGCTGCACGGCGGTTACTACATACATCTGGAGCCGAAGTCCGTTATTCGATGCAGTGCATCAGGAATTCGACGGCACCGTTGACCCCGTACTTGCTCACATCCAGCGAGATGTCGTAGTTGGTGGCATCCGTCCAGTTGCGCCCTGTAAAGGTCTTGGTGTACAACTCGCGGCTGTAGTCGTTGTCCACAATCATTGCGGCGGCATCGTGCTCGCTGATGTCATACTTTTCCGCTATGCGGCGCTTGCGGACATCCAGGCCTGCGTGGATGAATATCTTCCAGGCGTTGCGATAGTCGGCAAAGATGTCAAAACCGCATCGGCCTATCAGGACACACGACTCCTGCGCGGCAATGTTTCTGATGGTGTCGCACTGGGCGCGAAAGAGTTCGTGGCTTGTCTTACATTGCTCCTGCCCGTTATACTGGGCGTGCGCCATGTAGTTGCGGTAGAAGTCGGTGAAGTCGTCGCGCCACAGCGGGTTGCGGGCTTCAATCTTCTCTACGGCATCCTCGACAGTGCGGATGCGCGATGCCACCTCGTTGATGATTTGCTTGTCCAGTAGCTTGACGCCCAGCCTCTGAGCTAACGCTGCTCCGATTTCGTGTCCACCAGTTCCGAACTGACGGCTGATGGTAATTACAAATTTCTCTTCCTTATTCATAGTCGTCGGTTATTAGTAGGTTAGTAAACTCTGTGGCAAAGATACAAAAAATCTTTGTAATATGCAAATATTTTGCCTCGCAAAAAGCAAAAATACATGCTTTTGCGAGGCAAAACTTTCTGTTGGCGCAAACTGTCTTGTGGCGCGGCGCTTTCTGTGGGTGCCAAGCCGCCAGTCTATCGGATGAACAGCAGCTCGCGGTATTTAGGCAGCGTCCACAGGCCGTCCTCGACAATCATCTCCAGCTTGTCGATTTCATAACGGATGGCTTCCATCTTCGGACATACGGTGTCGTGATACTGGATGGCACGCTCGTGGATGCTCTCTATGCGGTTAGCCACACGGCGCGCATCGGTCAGCTCCTCTACCAGTTGCTCTATCTTCTCTGTGCGTTCTGCTATCTCCTCGATGAGTTTGATGTTTCGGGCAGACAGGCGGTTAGCCTTCTCGGTAGTAAATAGTGCCGACGAGAAGATGTCGTTGATGCCCTGTACGTTCTTGATGAGTTGCGACTGATAGTGCGTGGAGACAGGTATGATGTGGTTCATGGCGAGGTCGCCTAACACGCGTGCCTCTATCTGTACCGTCTTCACGTAGGTCTCCCATTTTACCTCGTTGCGAGCCTCCAGTTCCTTGCGGTTCATGACCTTGGTGCTCTCGAACATCTTCACGCTCGACTCGTCGAGGTAGTGTTCAAACACAACAGGGCACGAGCGCTCAACATCCAAGCCGCGACGGGCTGCCTCCTGTACCCACTCGGCAGAATAGCCGTTGCCATCGAAACGGACGGGCTTACAGGTCTTGATGTCATCGCGCAATACATCAATGATGGCGTGGTATTTAGCCGTATGTCCTGTACCCTCGGCATATTCAGGTTGCTGGGAGTAGGCAGCGATTTTCTTGTCGACACGCTCCTTGAAGGAGTCTAAAGCTTCGGCCATCGCAGCATTCAGGGCTATCATTGCCGAAGCGCAGTTGACGCTCGAACCAGGCGCACGGAACTCAAAGCGGTTGCCCGTGAAGGCAAAGGGAGAAGTACGGTTACGGTCCGTATTGTCAACAATGAGGTCGGGTATCTGGGGAATGTCAATCTCACGCTTCAGGTTTGAAGTCTCTGCATTGAGGTTTGAAGTCTGTTCGATGCTGTCAAGCAGGTCGGACACATATTTCCCAAGGAAGGAACTGATGATGGCAGGCGGTGCCTCGTTGCCACCCAGACGGTGGGCGTTGGTAGCACTCATGATGGAAGCCTTCAGCAGTCCGTTGTGCTTGTAGACAGCCATAAGCGTCTCGACAATGAATGTCACGAAGCGCAGGTTCTCCTCAGGCGTCTTGCCTGGAGCATGCAGCAGCACGCCGGTGTCGGTAGAAAGGCTCCAGTTGTTGTGCTTTCCTGAGCCGTTGACTCCGTCGAAGGGCTTCTCGTGAAGCAGGACGCGGAACCCATGATTGCGTGCTACCTTCTTCATCAGCGACATGAGCAGCATGTTATGGTCAACAGCCAGATTGCACTCTTCGAATATCGGTGCCAGCTCAAACTGGTTAGGTGCCACCTCGTTGTGGCGAGTCTTGACAGGTATAGCCAGCTCCAGCGCTTGTATCTCAAGGTCTTTCATGAAGGCAACCACGCGATCGGGTATGGTGCCAAAGTAATGGTCGTCCATCTGTTGGTTCTTTGCACTCTCATGACCCATCAGTGTGCGACCGGTCATAAGCAGGTCAGGACGGGCAGAGTAGAGACCCTCGTCAACCAGGAAGTATTCTTGTTCCCAACCCAGGTTGACTTGCACTTTCGTCACGTCATTGTAGAAATACTGGCATACATCCTTGGCGGCTTTACCTACGGCGTGCAGAGAACGCAGCAGGGGAGCCTTGTAGTCGAGTGCCTCGCCTGTATAGGCAATGAAGATAGTCGGAATACACAAGGTGTCATCAATGATGAACACAGGACTTGTGGGATCCCATGCAGAATAGCCGCGCGCCTCGAAGGTGTTGCGGATGCCGCCATTGGGAAACGACGAGGCATCAGGCTCCTGCTGTACGAGCAGCTTGCCAGAGAATTTCTCTATCATACCACCCTTGCCGTCGTGTTCCACAAAGGCATCGTGCTTCTCGGCAGTTCCCTCTGTCAAAGGTTGGAACCAGTGCGTATAGTGCGTAACACCCATCTCCTGAGCCCACTGCTTCATGCCGTCAGCTACCGCATCAGCTATGGAGCGGTCTAAGCTGGCACCATTATCCATCACGTCTATCATCTTCTCGAAGATGTCTTTGGGCAGGTACTTGCGCATCTTCTCCTTGTTGAACACATACTTGCCGAAGTACTCCGATGGACGCTCGGCAGGAGCCTTCACTTCTACCGCACGTTTCTTAAACGCTTCCTCTACTACCTGAAATCTTAAATTGTTTGCCATACGTTAGTCTATGTATCGTTTCGTTATGTCGTTATATGCTTCTATCCTTCTGTCGCGGAGGAATGGCCACCAACGGCGCACCTGTTCGCTGCGTTGCATGTCGACCTCCACGACGGTCTCTGTCTCTTGGTCGTTGGGGGCTTCGTACAACAGTTCGCCCTGTGGTCCTGCCACGAAACTGGTTCCCCAGAAAGGCACTCCGTCCTCGTCGCCAACCCTGTTGACCGTCACTACGGGCAGTCCGTTGGCTACGGCGTGACCTCGTTGCACCGTCTGCCAAGCCATACGCTGACGCTCTTGCTCGTCCTTGGTGTCATTAGGGTCGTAGCCGATGGCTGTAGGATAAATCAGCAGTTCGGCTCCTGCCAATGCCATCAGGCGGGCTGCTTCGGGATACCACTGGT
>CAMNIA010000106.1 GCA_946540105.1 uncultured Prevotella sp.
CCGATGCCAGCCGTAAACAGGGCGGTGGCAGGGTCGAGACCGATGAGCAGCGGCACCAGTACCGTAGAGCCAAAGGCTACGAACAGAAACTAGACGCCAACAATGGTCTTTCGCGTGGTGGTTAGTTCTTGATTCAGCTTGCGTATTATTTTAATAGATAATGGAAGTCAACAGATAAGCCACGATTGTTGAAGTAATCACACAAATCAGACCCGGCATCATGAACGAGTGGTTCAGCAGGTATTTGCCTATCACCGTTGTACCGCTTCGGTCGAAGTTCACCGTGGCAATATCGCTGGGATAGTTGGGGATGAAGAAGTAGCCGTAGACTGAGGGGAGCACGCCCAACAGCACCGGACCTTCGATGTCCAGCGAGTAAGCCAGCGGCAACATGGCTACCACCACTGCTCCCTGCGAGTTGATGAGTACCGACACCAGGAAGAATACCAACGCGATAGACCAGGGATACTCCGACACGACGTGTGTCAACATCAGTTTCATCTCGCCCATGTAATTGGAGAAATAGGTGTCAGCCAGCCATGCAATGCCGTAGATGGCTACCACTGCCACCATACCCGACTGCCACACAGGACCAGCAACTGCCTTCTTGGGCGAAGCCTTGCAGAAGATAATCATCAGGGCAGCGGCTGAAATCATCACTATCTGGATAACAACATTCATAGCCAGCGGCTTTTCAAACCACTCCGTCACATTCTCTACATGTACATTGGCTTTCACCAAATGGTCGGCAGTCAGCATAAGGTCATCATTGATATGCAAGTCGTCAGCATCCTTCACCGCACGCAGCGTTTCATATGAAGGCAGGGCCTCTTGGAAGATAGCGAAGAAGACGATGACAGCCAGGGCACCCAGAAAGACGAAGACGGCATTCTTGGCAGACTGCGGAATCTTCTTGTCGAGGGTGGTGGCATTGGAGCCATAGATGTAATTATACTGCTCGGGGTCCTTCAGCCTAGCCTGAAACTTCGGGTCTTTGTCGAGGTCGAGACCGCGATGATAGGAGGCAGCAGCGGCAGCCATCAGTCCACAGAGACAGGCGGGAATGGAAACCATCAGCACCTGAGGAATGGTGATGTCAAAATGGTTGGCATTGCTGATGGAAACGAAAGCCACCACGGCAGCAGCAATGGGCGAGCAGGTGATGCCCACCTGTGAAGCGACGGATGCCACTGCGCAGGGACGTTCCGGACGGATGCCCTTCTTCAGCGCGATGTCGCAGATGATGGGCATCAGCGTGTAGACGACATGTCCCGTGCCCACCAGTACAGTGAGGAAGAACGTGCACAGCGGAGCCAGGAAGGTGATGCGGTCAGGATGCTTGCGCAACAGTTTCTCGGCTATCTGAATCAGCCAGTCCATGCCCCCCGAAGCCTGCATGATGCCGGCACAGGTCACGGCGGCAATAATTATATAGATAACATCGGTAGGAGGCGAACCGGGCTTCAGTCCAAATCCGAACACGAGGATAGCCAGACCGATGCCTGATATGGCACCCAGCGCCAGACTTCCATAACGGGAACCAACCCACAGTGCACCTAATACAATGAGGAGTTGCAGAATCATTACTAATGACATGGTAACTGTTGTTTTAAGTGTTTTGTTTTAGTCTTTTTTACTTATTTGCCTGCAAAGATATTAAAAAGAATCTGAACAAGCAAACCAAATGGAAAAAATTTGTTTAAACCCACAGAAGTAAAAGCAGGGGATAACCGCTGGCAAGCCCCTCGTTTGACGGCGGTAAGCCCCTCGTTTAATCGCGACAAATCAGGGGGTGAACAAACACTTACTTCTGCAAGGTGAAATCGAACTGCAGTCCACCGCCGTCGGCTGTTCGGGCACTTATCTGTCCGCCATGCAGCATGACGGCATTTTTGACGATGGCTAAACCCAGACCGGTACCTCCCAGTTGGCGACTGCGACCTTTATCCACACGGTAGAAGCGCTCGAAGATGCGCGGCAGGTGTTCTTCAGCAACTCCTGCGCCATTGTCGCGGAAGGTGAATGCCCAGTAGGTGTCGTAGGCTTCGGCAGAGACTTCCACCGTCGTCCCTTCGCCGGCATAGCAGACGGCATTGTCGACAAGATTGCGGAAGATGCTGTAGATGAGCGACCAGTTGCCACGGATGCAGACATCTCCAGGCAGACAGTTTTTCAGTCGCATGTGCTTGCCTTCCACCGCCAATGCCGTCTCCTCAACGATGTCTGCCATCATTGCCGAGATGTCTATCCGCTCCTTCTGCAGGAGTTCTGGAGCATAGTCCATGCGGTTCAGTGTGGAGATGTCCTGCAACAGAGCTGTCAGGCGTCGTGCCTGGGCGTTGGCACGTCGGATGAATTGCAGCTTCGTCTCGTCGGCGATGTCAGGATTGTCGATGATGGTGTCGGTATATCCGAGGATGCTGGCAACGGGAGTCTTCAGCTCGTGAGCGATGTTCTGTGTGAGTTGGCGTCGCATCTCGCCCTGCTTAGCCAGCTGTTCGCGACTGATGCGCTCATCCATTCTGTGGGCATAGTGGTAGAGCAACAAGCCCAGCAACAGCATGACCACGACGGAGAACAGGAGCAAGTGCCAGTCGCTCACCTCGTCGAAGGGCTGCAGGAAGTGCTTGTCATAGTCTTCAAACAAGATGAAGATGAGGGCATAGAGGAGGAAGATGCCCATCACGCATGCCCACATCCGTTTTCCTTCACTGAGCGTTCTCATATGCATACGGTAAAGACATCACTTAAAACAGTAGCCGAATCGCTGGCGGGTGAGGATGCGGGCGGCATACGCGCCCATCTTCTTACGCAGACGTGTGATGTTGACATCGACAGAGCGTTCGGTCACGATTACATCATCAGGCCAGACGCTGTCTATCAGTTCACGGCGCGAAAACACCTGCCCGCGATGACTCAGCAGCAGTACCAGCAGGTCGAACTCGGTACGTGTAAGGTCGATGTCGTTACCGTCAATAGTGACGTTCTTCTTGACGGTATCTACCACCAGTCCGTCGCACTGCATTCTCCCTTCCTCCTGAAGCGGGCGGGGTTGGTTCCGTTTCAATACGGCATTCACGCGTGCCACCACTTCGCGCACGGAGAACGGCTTCGTCACGTAGTCGTCGGCACCCAGTCCGAAACCGGTTAGCGTGTCGTCCTCAGCGTCCTTAGCTGTCAGGAATATAATAGGTATGTGTGAGGTCTGCGCGTCAGCCTTCAGTCTTTCTGCCAGTTCGAAACCGGACTGTCCGGGCAGCATCACGTCGAGCAACAGCAAATCATAGAATTTACAATTTGACAATTTACAATTTACAATTTGCTGTT
>CAMNIA010000107.1 GCA_946540105.1 uncultured Prevotella sp.
AATATTGCGCCTTAAAACAATATTGCGCCTTAAAGTAATATTTTTGTCTACGCCAGCAGCCACGCTCTGACGCCGCCCTGTATCAAGGCACACAGGATGGTAAGCAGCAGTATCGTCATCGGTACCCATAGCCGACGCATGTCATAACGGCACGGTATGGTGAAACGACAGTAGAGACGATAGACGCTAAAGCCTACCAGTGCACCCCACAGCAAGCCTACGGTGATGTCGCCCGGATAATGGACACCGAGATAGAGACGTGTCCAGCAGTTGATGAGCGACCACGCCACCATGAAGCATACGAAGAGGCGATGGCGCATAAGCAGCGAGAAGAACATCGCAATGGAGAACGTGTTGGACGCATGGGCTGAGAAGAAACCGTAGTTGCCACCACGATAACCGTTGACGACATCGACAAGGGCACCAATCTCGGGATCATGAGTAGGACGCCAACGGGCAACCAACGGCTTGACTATCGTGTCGTCGATGGTTCCTGCCAACAACACGCAGAGTCCAGCGGCAGCCAGGATGAGCAGTATCTCGCGCAGATTGCGCCCATGCGTCTTGACAACGACATAGAACAACCCCAGATAGAGTGGTATCCACGTCTTGGCGTTGGTGAGCATGAGAACGACATAGTCGAGAAACACAGAGTCGCTGCCATTGACAGCCAGCAGCAATTGCTTGTCAAAGTGAATGATTTCTTCCATACTAAATGATTTCTATCTGAGACGTTTCCAGCCAACCCTGTTTGCCGTCAGCCACACGAATTTCCTTCCAGCCACTCATACTACTGTCGGTTATGTTCACCTTTGTTCCCTCATGCAGGATGAAGAGGTCGGTACCGTTCTTGGCGGGCGTACTCTTGACAGGTACTGCCGACTTCATGATGATGGCTCCCGTGCGGTGTGTCAGCACGCCGCGCTGCTGCCATGCGAAGAGGTTGCTCAGCATGAACACCACGAGAAACAGTAGTGCTCCGAAGAAGCCGACCTTGCGTACAGCAATGCTGCCTGCAAAAAGGTAGAGCAATGCCAGGATGATAGCCAGCACTAACACCACAACTGCCGTCCAAGCCCAGCCGTCGACACTCTGGATGTTAACCAACGAGCGATACCAGGTGACGAAGAACATCTCCGACTCTGGCACCACCTTGTCGATGGTCTTCGAGCGTGCCAGTTGCAGGTTGACGCGTATGTCACGGTCGCCAGGCGACAGCAGTTGTGCCCGTTCGTAGTTCAGCACCGCCTGTGTAATGTTGTCCATGCGGTAATAACAGTTGCCCAGGTTGTAGTAGAGGTCGGCCGAGATGCCCTTTTTGAGCAATGCCTCATAGCCCTGAGCAGCCTTCTGATACTGCTCTTCGGCATAAGCCTTGTCGGCAGCAGACTTTGTGACAGCAGCCTCGGCTGACGAGGACAACAAAAGTATGCCTACGGTCAGCGCCAGCAGCAATACAGCGTGGGCGGTGGGGTTTCCGTCTCTTCGTTTCTTCATCGTCGTTGCTATTTGGGTTATGGCGCCAAGAGCGGCTTCATATACCTTATTCATATTGCCCGTAGCATCACCAGGGGCATAGCGTGCAAACTCGCACTCATCAAGTGCCGATAGGAACTGGTTGATAGTCTCCTGTGAAACATTGTGGCTCGAAAGCTGCTGACTGATGTTGTCGCGCGACAGCTGTTCTACGGGCATGGAGAGCTTGTCGCCCACATAACCCCACAGGGCACGCAGTACCTCGTCATAGAACGCCGACTGCTGACCAGCCCGCATCAGTTTGTTGGCTTGCTTCAGACGCTTCACTGCCACCTTGTTAGCCTTACCGGCACGTTGCTTCACCACGTTGGCATTCTCGATGGCACGCTTGCGGAAAATGACAAAGAGCGACAGGAAGCCAAGCAGCAGGATGCCCAGCACAACCCAATACTGCGTGGAGGCGAAGAAGAACTCACCCCGACGGTGCTGACGGGTATTGCCGGTATGGATGTAGCGAATGTCGTTGGTCAACTGGCGTACGTCTTCCTGTCCTCCGAACGTCTGAACGGTATTGGTGCCATCGCCTTTTGACACCTTGAGATGGAAGCCCTCGGTGCGTAACGTCTTGTATTCACCCTTCTGCGTATCGAAGTAGACATACTCGATGGGCTGAATATCGTAGGAGCCCTGATGACGTGGAACGGCCAAGAAGTCGTATTCCACAGAACCCTCAAGACCACTCGTTGTCAACTTGGTCTTGTCAGTCACCTTGGCATCATAGACGTCGAAGTCTTTCGGAAACTTGACAACAGGCTGTTTCAGCAACTTCATGTTACCAACGCCGCTCACCACCACATGCAGCTTTACGGGGTCGTTAGCCTTTACTTCCGTTTGTTCCACACTTGCCGTAATTTGGAATGAACCCACACCGCCCGAGAAGTTCTGAGGACGCTGCGGCAGCGGATCCACATGGATGATGGTGGCAGGAGCCTTGATTTGCTTCTTCACCTCTACGTAACCCGACCCGCCGTTGAAGAACGCCTCGAAGGGGTCGATGTTGCGGTTCTGCTGCACGACAATACCATCGTAGGTGATGCTGGGGATCTCCAGTTTACCCGTCATCTGCGGGAACATGACATACTGCTGCCACGTCACCGTACGGTACTGCCTGCCGTTGTAGGTCTCGACTTTGAAGCTCTTTTCCTGAGGCAACGGTACCTCACGGGTATAGAAGCTCTTCAACTCAGGCATCTTACCCGAGAGTTGTGTCAGTCCGACAAGGGTGTACACCTTGTAAGTCAGCAGGATGGGTTCCTGTTCACGCACATGGGTCTTCGATGCTGACACGTGGATAAACAGGTCGCGAGCTGAGATAGCCGTACCGGCAGGACGCACCTCCTGTCCTGGATGCTGGTGCTGCTGGCGCTGTGCCCCACCCCCCTGTCGTGACTCGCCACTCACTTTGATGTGCAACTCGTTGGAGCGTACCGTCTTGCCGTCGACGGTAGCCGTAGCTGCGGGTATTGTAAAGGTGCCCTGCTTGTGCGCCATCAGAATATAGGTATAGGTGACTGATGACGAGCTGGACATGTGACCATTCACCAACTGGAAACTCGACTGCGTAGAAGTACTGGGACCCATCAACACCTCCAACTCTTCAGGGATATTTCCGGCACGGAAACCCTTGGCATCAGAGGTGTTAATGGTGTATGTCAGTCTAAACTGTTCGCCTGCGGCTACCTGCTGCGGAGCACGACCCGTGAGTGTCTGTCCGACAGCCGTCAACATGAATAGCTGTAATAATGAAAATATGAAAACGATTCGCTTCGTCATCT
>CAMNIA010000108.1 GCA_946540105.1 uncultured Prevotella sp.
GTAGGACCTTCGTACCATGTACAGCGTACTAAATCAAGATTGTGTTCCTCTGCCGTCTGAAAAAGCGTCTCAAACATATCGGGTTCTATCCAATCGTCAGATTCGATAATCCCAACATAATCGCCTGAACACATATCAAGTCCTTTGTTCATAGAGTCTCCATAACCACTGTTAGGCTTGTGAATAACCTTAAAGCGTTGGTCTTTGGCAACAAATTCATCGATAATACTTCCTGTACTATCTTTACTGCCATCGTCTATACAAATCACTTCCAAATTGCGGAATGTTTGGTTCTTGATACTTTCTAAGCATTCACGTACATATTGCTCAACATTGCAGCACGGTACTAATATTGATATTTTTTTGGGGCTTTCCATATTGTTTTTAAAAAGATTTGATGATATCCTTATACCTAATAGGGGGAATGTTATTTCATTGTTGTCTTAAAGTAAGCAATGGTCTCTTTGAGTCCTTCCTCCAGAGGCACCTTGGGAGTCCAGTCGAGTTTCTCTTTAGCCAGCGAGATGTCTGGTCGGCGCATCTTGGGGTCGTCGGCAGGTAGCGGCTGGAAAACGATGTTGCTCTTAGAACCCGTCAGTTGGATGACCTTCTCAGCCAACTCCAGCATAGTGAATTCCCCAGGATTGCCAATGTTGACAGGACCGATGAAGTCGTCATCGGTAGCCATCATACTTATCATGCCTTCTACCAGATCGCTCACGTATTGGAAAGAGCGAGTTTGAGAACCGTCGCCATAAATGGTGATATCCTCGCCGCGCAGAGCTTGCATAATGAAGTTGGAGACCACTCGCCCATCCTTTTGCGCCATTCGTGGACCGTAGGTATTGAAGATGCGAATTACCTTGGTGCGCACTCTGTGCTGGCGGTGATAGTCGAAGAACATCGTCTCGGCACACCGTTTTCCTTCATCATAGCATGAGCGCAGACCTATGGGGTTGACATTACCCCAATAGCTTTCGGGTTGGGGGTGAATGCTGGGGTCGCCATATACCTCGCTGGTTGATGATTGCAGAATCTTGCATTTGGTGCGACGCGCCAATCCTAACATGTGGTAGGCACCAAAGATGCTGGTCTTCGTCGTCTGAATAGGGTCGTGCTGATAATGGATGGGCGAAGCCGGACATGCCAGATTATAGATTTCGTCTATCTCTGCCCAATAAGGCTGGCAGACGTCGTGACGCACGATTTCGAAGTTGGGCTTTCCCAACAGGTGCCACACATTCTCTTTACTGCCTGTATAGAAATTGTCAAGACAGATGACGTCATTGCCATCGTTGACTAAGCGTTCGCAAAGATGAGAGCCTATAAAACCTGCTCCACCAGTTACCAAAATGCGTTTCATGATAGTATCTCGTTTAAAGTTGTTGCATGTCGTACAGTCGCTTGTAATAGCCGTTCTTTTCTATCAACTCCTCGTGCTGGCCGCGCTCCACTATCTCGCCCTCATAGAGTACGTAGATTTCGTCGGCGTTCTTGATGGTTGACAGGCGGTGGGCAATGGCGATAGTGGTGCGCGACTTCATCAGGCGCTCCAACGCCTCCTGCACCAGACGCTCAGACTCTGTGTCGAGGGCTGAGGTAGCCTCATCGAGAATGAGGATGGGTGGGTTCTTCAGGATAGCGCGCGCTATCGAGACACGCTGGCGCTGACCGCCCGAGAGACGTCCGCCGCGGTCACCAATCATGGTGTCGTAGCCATGCTCTGACTCCATGATGAACTCATGGGCGTTGGCAATCTTCGCTGCCTCAATGACTTGCTCCATCGTGGCATTCTCCACACCGAAGGTGATGTTGTTGTAGAAGGTGTCGTTGAACAGAATGGCTTCCTGATTGACGTTGCCGATGAACTGGCGCAGCTCTGAGATGCGCACGTCCTTGATGTTTTTTCCGTCAATGAGCACCTCGCCTTCCTTGACATCGTGATAGCGTGGAATGAGGTCGACCAGCGTAGATTTGCCGGACCCCGACTGGCCGACCAGTGCAATGGTCTTGCCCTTAGGTACCGTCAAGTTGATGTGTTTCAGCACGGGACGTCCGTCAATATAGCTGAACGACACGTCGCGCAGCTCTATTTGCTTGTCGAACGATGTCATGGGCTTCGGGTTCTTAGGCTCCTTAATGGGGTTCTCTGCCTTCAGGATGAAGTCAATGCGGTCCATCGACGCCAGTCCGACGGGTATCTGGTAAGAGGCTTTCGACAGGTCCTTCAGCGGGTTGATGACACTATAGAGGATGACCATGAAGAAGATAAACGTTGAGGCGTCGATGAGGTTCGACTCGTTGAGGATGAGGTAACCGCCGAACCACAGAACGATAACAATGATGATGGTACCCAGGAACTCTGACATGGGGTGGGCGGCATTCTGACGTAAAGACATCGAGTTGACCTGCTTACGGAAATCCTCGTTGATATTAATAAAGCGCTGCAGCATCTTCTTCTCGGCAATGAAAGCCTTGATGATGCGCAGTCCGCCTAGCGTCTCGTCCAACTGTGCCAGCATCTCACCCCACTTGCCCTGCACTGCTGCCGACTGGCTCTTAAGCTTGCGGCTGACGGTTCCCATAATCCATCCGGCAACGGGAGCCACGAGAATGACGAAGAGCGTCATCTGCCAGCTAATCCACAACATGGTAGTGAAGCACACAATGATGGCGATGGGCTGGCGGATGAGCATATTGATGCTGCTGGTGATACAACTCTCTACGGCACCGACGTCGCTGGACATACGGGCAATGATGTCGCCCTTACGCTCCTCGCTGAAGAAGCTCAGCGGAAGCCTCAGCACCTTCTCATACACCTCGATGCGGATGTCACGCACCAAACCGGTCTGCAATGGAATCATGATGGCTGATGAGGCAAAATAGCCAAAGGTCTTCAGTCCTGTCATGATGATAAGTGCCGCACCCATGATGACCAGCGTCATAAAGGCACCATGGTTCTGAATCAGTTCCTGAGCATAGGCATACCCGTTATTCAGAATGAGTTCCTTGTTCAGCGTGCCCCAAGTCCACTCCTTATAGACGTAGACGGTGGTATCAATTTTGAACAGAATATTCAGAATAGGTATCAGCACTACAAAGGAAAACACGTTCATCCACTGCGTAATGAAGTTGATGATGACAGACCACACCAGATATTTGCGATACGGCCGGAGGTA
>CAMNIA010000109.1 GCA_946540105.1 uncultured Prevotella sp.
TGATGAGAAAGTTTATTATCATCACTCTCATTGTCTTGGCAGTCTGCCCCGTGCAGGCGGCCAAGACTGCTGTTAACCAGTTGACGTTGGAGGAGAAGATTGGTCAGATGATGCAGCTCGTCACCGATCTCTTCGGCACCAACGACGCACAAGGCGTGTTCCACATCGACCGCGCCAAGGCCGACACGTTGTTCAGCAAGTACAAGATTGGTTCTATCCTGAATGCACCCAACACCTGTGCACCTACCGCTGCTCAGTGGGAGGAGATTATCAGCGACATCCAGAAGTTGTCGATGAAGCACATCGGTATTCCTTGCGTCTTCGGACTGGACCAGAACCACGGCTCCACCTATACTCAGGGTGGTACGCTGTTCCCTCAGAACATCAATGTGGGTGCTACGTTCAATCGCGACATTGCACGTCAGTGTGCCGAGGCAACGGCTTACGAAACTCGTGCTGTCAGCGTGCCCTGGACTTTCTGCCCTACCGTCGACCTTGGACGCGACGCCCGCTGGCCTCGTATCTGGGAAAACTTTGGTGAGGACTGCTATCTGAATGCTGAGATGGGACGCATGCAGACCTTAGGTTTCCAAGGCAACGACCCCAAGCATATTGACCAGCAGCATGTGGCTGTATCGCTGAAGCACTATCTGGGCTATGGTGTGCCCTGGTCTGGCAAAGACCGCACCCCAGCCTATATCTCCCCTTCCGACTTGCGTGAGAAGCACTTCGCTCCTTTCCTTGCAGCTATCCGTGAGGGGGCAGCTTCCATCATGGTCAACTCGGCTTCCGTCAACGGAATGCCCGTTCATGCCAACCATGAGTTGCTGACCGTATGGCTGAAAGAGCAGACGGGATGGGACGGAGTGCTCATTACCGACTGGGCCGACATCAACAATCTCTATACCCGCGAACGAGTGGCTAAGGACAAGAAAGACGCTCTGTGCATAGCCATCAATGCAGGTATCGATATGATTATGGAACCTTACAGCGTGGATGCCTGCATCTTGCTGAAAGAGCTGGTGGAGGAAGGCAAGATACCCATGAGTCGCATTGACGATGCCGTCAGCCGTATTCTTCGCATGAAGGAGCGTCTGGGACTCTACAAGCATCCTACCCAGCGACTCAAGGACTATCCTAAGTTCGGTGGCAAGGAGTTTGCGCAGTTGGCACTCGACGGAGCCGTAGAAAGCATGGTGTTGCTGAAGAACGAAGGCAACATCCTACCCCTTGCCAAAGGAAAGAAAATCCTCGTTACGGGTCCCAACGCCAACCAGATGCGCTGTCTGAACGGTGGATGGAGCTACACGTGGCAAGGTCATCGCACGGATGAGTTTGCCCAGCAGTACAATACCATCTACGAGGCTCTTTGCAACGAATATGGTCAGCAGAACGTAGTGCTCTGTCAGGGTGTTACCTACAACGAGCAAGGCAAATACTGGGAGGAGAACATGCCCGACATTGAGGCAGCAGTCCGTGCCGCTAAGGATGTCGACATCATCGTGGCTTGCATCGGCGAGAATTCCTACACTGAGACTCCTGGTAACCTGTCGGACTTGACGCTCAGCCAGAACCAGCGCGACTTGGTGAAGGCACTCAGCCAAACGGGCAAGCCCATCGTTCTCATTCTAAACGAAGGTCGTCCACGCATCATCAGCGACATTGTACCCCTCTGTCAGGCGGTTGTCGACATTCTGCTTCCAGGCAATTATGGTGGCGATGCTCTAGCACTGTTGCTCAGTGGCAAGCGCAACTTCTCAGGTCGCATGCCCTACACCTACCCCAGCGAAATCAATTCTCTGGCCAACTACGACTTCAAGAAGAGCGAGGAGGTAGGAACGATGGAGGGAGCCTACGACTATAACGCCCGCATCACCCAGCAGTGGGGCTTCGGCACAGGACTGAGCTATACCACTTTCGAGTATGCCAACCTGCGTGTCGACAAGGCGCACTTTACCAAAGACGATGTGCTGACTGTCAGCGTTGACGTTACCAACAAAGGCAGTATGGCTGGCAAGGAGAGCATCCTGCTCTATAGCAGCGACCTCATTGCCTCGATGACACCCGATGGTCGTCGTCTGCGTCAGTTCGACAAAATATCGCTTAACCCTGGAGAAACGCGTACCGTTACCCTGCAGTTGCCCGCCTCCGACCTTGCCTTCGTAGGCTACGACGGCCGTTGGCGCCTAGAGGAAGGCGACTTCCTGTTGACCGTGGGTTCGCTGTCCACACAAGTCACCTGCGACCAGACCTTCGTTTGGGAAGGACTAAAGTAAATGTCTTTTAGTCCGTCACTACGGACTGCCAGTCCGCTCGGGACGGACTGAGAGTTCGCTCACTACGGACTAAAAGCTAGTATGTAGTCGAAAAAAACTCCGAGAGTAACAAAAATTACTTTCGGAGTATTTTTATTTCTATTCGGAGTATTTGAAATTACTTCCGGAGAAAAACAATTCTGGCAACTACTCTGTAGGCAACATGACCACACCATGTTGCTTCTTGCCGTCCATCATGATTTTCAGGGGACGGTCGAAGCGGACGTGACGCACAAACTCCGTTTCCTCAACGGCAGGCATGCTGTCGAGAATGGACTTTTGCAGCACACCATCGCCAGTGTAGGTGTTGACGGTGAAGTAGCCGACACCAAAGGAGGTGAGGTTCTGGAAGAAGTGGGTGCCCTGCGAGGGGTCTACATGATAGTTCTTCAGGCCAGCCTCAACAATGACACGAGCGGCAGAGATATGGGGCCACTTGACGGGGATACCTAGCCAATAGTCGCTGGAGCCCCAACGACCTG
>CAMNIA010000110.1 GCA_946540105.1 uncultured Prevotella sp.
CCTCCTCCGCAGTCATTGGAGCCCAGTCCATAGAGTTTTCCGTCCTCTATCGTGGGTTCGAAGGGATCACGCGTCCATGTTGCCACAGGCTTCACCGTATCGATATGGGCATTCAGTAGCAAGGTTGGTTTCTTCTTGCTCAGTCGTTTTGCCACAATCAGGTTGTTGCCGATGCGCTTGCAAGGCAGTTTCCACTCCTTTATCTTCCGTTGCAGCAAGTCAGCAGCAGCCTTCTCGTCGCGACTGACGGAAGGCGTGCTGATTAATTGCGACAGCAGTTCCACTGCCTCGTTAGTGTACCGTTTGTAATACATCCCTGAAAAATACGAATGTCAATGATGGGGTTATCTGCTTTTCACCACTTTCTTTCCGTTTCTTATCACCACTCCGCGGTAGCTGTCGCCCACCATGCGGCCCTGAAGGTCGTAGGCAGGACCTTCGGCTGTCTGTTGCAGACCGTCGGTCACCTGGCGGATGTCCGAGGCATCGGTGACAGTCAGTGTAAACAGTTCCGAATACTTTAACGAGGTATTGCCATACAGGTACACCTTATAGCTGCCGGGCTTCACTTTCTTGCCGTCGAAGGTGAGCCTTACATCCAGCACATCACCCTCGTCGGCATAGACCATGAAGACGTTATCGGTAAAGATGTCTTCTGGTTGCTCCGCACCTTTGGGTACAATGAATTCCAATACGCCATGCATTGTTTCGTGGGCGCTGCCGTTCTCAACCTTGAAGCGGCTGGTGAACTGTAGTTTGTCGGATGTGGCAGTCACCGTGTTGCCAGTCACACCGCTATCCGTGAGCTTCAGCTCGTAGAGACTGACGTCAAAGGGCTCTACGGTTTTGTCATCTTTCACCTTGAATGCGCACTCGCTGTCGCCGCGACACTGCTTCCACTCTTCCGTGGGGTTGTTGCGATAAGCCAGATACATCGTAAAATCCTTGCCGTAGGACTCCTGGTAGTCGAAGTTGATGCTGTAATTGTTCTTGGCATCGTATTCCAGAATGTTTGTGAAGGGGAAGTCGATAGGATCATCGCTGAAGGGAATCACGTGCTTCTGCTTCTGCTGGTCAACCACGATGGCAGCCAGATAGGTGCTGAACTGCGGATATGAGGTATTGGCTGCCTTTATCAAGAGGGGCAGCGAAATCTTGCCGTTCTCCAGCTTGATGGTCCTTTCGCCGTCTAAAGAGAATTTTGTGCAGAACAGCTCTTTGGGCTGAGCCTTGGCACCGGGATACAAGCCGCGCAAAATGTTTTGCATACGCGTGAAGCCAGGCATCTGGGATCCTTTTTCCGGTTGCGCCTGGTTGATGGGAGCCAGCACCTCGATGTTGTAAAAGCCGTCGTTGGTGCTATGAGGGCCCCAGCCCCAGTTGATGTGGAAGAGGTGGGTGTTGTCCTCAAACTTGTAGCCGTCGCATACAAAGGCATGACCGCCATCGTTGGAGGAACCGCCATAGTGTACAGCATTACCGGCTTTCAGCTCGTCGTAGAGCATCTGCTGCCATTCGTTTAGTGTGTACTCATCCTGACGGTGGATGGAGGCACTCTCCATTCCGAAGTATTTCCACAGTCCGCGCATCATGTCGTTGTTAGCAGCCGACGAACCGCTTATAGCGGAACTTCCGTACTGCATGTTCATCAGTCCGCCGCACAGGTTCATCAACTTGGCCACGGCTGCTTTCTGCTCGTCGGTGGCATCAATGACAGGGTCATAGCCGCTCATGACGACAGCACCCTTATCATCATATTTCACGTAGTCCTTCTTCATCTTGTCGTATTCCAAGACAGTGCCGGTAGGGTAAGCTTGGTCGCTAAATACGGTATAGGTCGTCTGCGTCCCTTTCTGGTCGGTATAGGAGTCCTCCCAGACCTGATTACTGCGGCTCTCAATAGGGGCAATAGTCTTCGTGGGATACTTGTTCTGATAGAGCACGATGGCAAGGGCGGTAGCCACACAGCCGGTAACACTACGCACGTTCTCCAGCTTCTGGCCATCGATGGTAAGCACGTTCTGCTTCTGGGCATCAGTGTAAACCGTCACCTTGGGGCACTGGTCATTGAAGGGTGAATCCTGAAACCAGCGGGCAGACTCCGTCCACTTAATGTCGTCGCCCAGTCGCGTGGCTTTCGTGGCACGGCTCACTATCTGCACGTCTTCCTGCAGTGAGGCACGCCGTCCGTAGTCAGCCAACAAGCTTTCCAGAGCCGGTGCCATCCGAGAGGCATCAAGGTGACCTGTGGTGGAGTAGCCCAGGATGGGGGCGCCCTCTGTTCCGCCGATGATGACAAAGCCCTGCCCCTTGTCTCCGTTAAAGATATAATAGGGCTCAACTTCATAGGCAGAAGTGCGTCGCAGTTCCTGTTCCTTGTTAAACGTAATACCCTTATCGTTCATCAGTGTTTGTGCCTTTTCCAAGGCAGTGGCTCGGTCAATAGACTGTGCCATCAGTGGCAGTGCTGCAGCGAGTAGTACCGCGGTTAGGAAATGCTTCATGTGTTTCATCTTTTTCGTTAAACCTAATATATATGTGCTTGCAAAGATACGAAAAAATTTCAATATGCAGTTTTTTGTTAAACACTTTTTCCCCTTATTTCTCAATAACATGCCCTTATTTCTCAATAACATGCCCTTATTCAAAATTACTTTCGGAG
>CAMNIA010000111.1 GCA_946540105.1 uncultured Prevotella sp.
TGCGTGCCAACCTGACCATCACAGCCATCAGTTCTGCACTCGGAAAGGTCCTCAGGTATTTACTCATCTTCTTTGGGACAAGTCTTTTTATGTAATGGAATCTACTGGAACCCACCCCCTAACCCCCTCCCGAAGGGAGTGGGGATTGGTTACTTGTCTATAGTCCAAGTTAGTTGTGCTCGACAATAAAAATAAATGAATTTATTTTGTATTGTCTTCGGTTTGGATAAAAATCTCTCACTCAAAAAAGCAAAACTTTTGCTTTTTCTTCACTTAATCGATTTTTTACACTATCTTTGCATCTGATTTTACACATTATTTATAATAAACATTCCATTTTAATATAATGAAGAAATTCAGATTGATAGATAACACATTGGGTTGGATTGCTTTCTTGATTGCAGGCGGGGTGTATAGTCTTACCGTTGAACCGACAGCCAGTTTCTGGGATTGTCCAGAATTTATCACGACAGGTTATAAACTTGAAGTCGGTCACCCGCCAGGAGCACCGTTTTTCATGCTCACTGCCAATGTCTTCTCGCAGTCTGCCAGCGACCCGACCCAAGTTGCATACTTGGTCAATCTCATGAACGTATCGCTCAGTGCCATGTGTATTATGTTCTTGTTCTGGACCATTACGCACTTGGCGCGCAAACTTATCCTGAAAGACTGGAGCGAACTGACAACGGGAAAACTTATCGCTATAGAAGCCTCTGGACTGGTCGGAGCACTCATCTATACATTTAGTGACACGTTCTGGTACAGTGCTGTCGAAGGCGAGGTTTATGCTTTCTCATCAGCCTTTACCGCCGTTGTCTTCTGGCTTATCCTGAAATGGGAAGACCATGCCGACGAGCCTCACAGCGACCGCTGGCTCGTACTCATCGCCTACATGACCGGACTCAGCATCGGTGTCCACCTGCTGAACCTGCTTTGCATACCGGCTATCGTCCTTGTGTTCTACTATCGTCGATTCCCCAATGCCAACCTGAAAGGCTCACTCATTGCATTGCTCGTCTCGTTTGTTGTCGTGACCGCCGTTCTCTATGGCATCGTGCCGGGCATCATCACAGTCGGAGGATGGTTTGAACTGCTTTTCGTAAACGTCCTGGGTATGTCTTTCAACACCGGATTGTATGTTTACATCCTGTTGCTCGTTGCCGTTGTGATATGGGCAATCTATGAAAGCTATGTCAACAAGAACATTAAGCGGCAAAACATCTCGTTCCTACTCGCTATTGCCATGTTGGGAATACCGTTCTATGGATACGGATGGTCAGCCGTGGTTATCGGCGTGATAATTCTTGCTGCCGTCGCTTTCGTCCTGACACGTAAGCGCAATGCACAGCAACTTGTCAGTGCGCGCATCAAGAACACGATTCTTCTCTGCCTGCTGATGATTATGATTGGCTATTCGTCCTATGCAGTCATTGTCATTCGCTCGGATGCCAACACGCCAATGGACCAAAACTCACCTGAGGACATCTTCACGCTGGGCAACTACCTCAGCCGCGACCAGTACGGCTACCGTCCGCTTCTCTACGGACAAGCCTACAGTTCGGAATATCTGATAGACAACCAAGGTGCCGTTCAGATAGACGAAGGTGCCCCCATATACCAAAGAAAAGAAAAGGCATCGCCTGACGAGCCCGACCGCTACTTCATCGTAAGCACGAAGGACAAGCCCAGATATGCCCAGAACATGCTCTTCCCACGCATGTATTCTGCTGCCCACACCGACTCTTACGAGATGTGGTTCGGAGGGTCGCAAGACGAGAACGGGAATTGGATAGGTGGCATCAAAGGCACCCTCAAGAACTCTAATTACCATGAAGACGGAAAGGTGAAGATACCGACCTTTATTGAGAATTTGCAATTCTTCTTCTCTTACCAGTGCAACTTCATGTATTGGCGCTACTTCCTGTGGAACTTCGCAGGCAGACAGAACGACATCAAGGGCGATGGAGAAGTGGAGCACGGCAACTGGCTGTCAGGATTCTCATTCATTGACAATGCCCGACTGGGAGACCAAAGCATGCTGCCTGACGAGCTGAAGGACAACAAAGGACACAACGTGTTCTACTGCCTGCCTCTCCTGCTCGGACTCATCGGACTTTTCTGGCAAGCATTCCGCGGACAACGTGGCATCCGCCAGTTCTGGGTGGTATTCTTCCTGTTCTTCATGACGGGAATTGCCATTGTCATTTATCTTAATCAGACACCGGTACAGCCACGCGAACGTGACTATGCCTATGCTGGCTCGTTCTACGCTTTCGCCATCTGGTGCGGACTGGGCGTACTCGCTATCATCGACCTGCTGAAGAAATATCTCAAACTCAGCGGAACTGTAGTGGCTGCAGCGGTAGGGCTGCTGACCCTCCTGATACCCATCCAGATGGCATCACAGACATGGGACGACCACGACCGAAGCGGACGATACACCTGCCGCGACTTCGGACTCAACTATCTGATGTCACTGCAACAGAAAGGAAACCCCATCATCTTTACAAATGGTGACAACGACACCTTCCCACTCTGGTACAATCAGGAGACTGAAGGTGTGCGCACCGATGCACGCGTCTGCAACCTCAGCTATCTGCAGACCGACTGG